>CAIYZD010000764.1 GCA_903930585.1 uncultured Geobacteraceae bacterium
CATTAAGGGGGATGTGGAGGGGGAAGAGCTGTTGGGCCTTCTTTCGCGTGAGTTATAGCCATGCAGATACTATCGATACATCTCAAGAACATCAAGTCCCACCGCGACACGGAGCTTTCCTTCTCTGCTGGTATCAACGTCCTCTCCGGCCCCAATGGCGCAGGCAAGAGCACGGTCTTTGAGGCCATCGGTTATGCTCTGTTCGGTGTGGACGCCAAGGACTTCGTCTCCAATGTAGACCGTTTCCTGTCCATCGGCAGCAAGAAGGGGGAGATCAGCGTGGTCTTCCGAGCTGACGACGGCGAAACCTACCGGGTGAGCCGTACCGTCGGTGCCGGTGCCAAATGGTTGTTGGCTAAAGAGATTGGTGGCAGTTTCGAAGTGGAGGATCATGCCCGCATGGAGGAGACCGAAGCACGGGTGGCGGAGATACTCGGACTGTCTAATGGTCGCTCGCTGGCCGAGCAGTTCAAGCTGGTCATCGGTCCCTTCCAGAATGACTTTCTTGGGCCTTTCGTCATCAAACAGGCTACCAAACGTCAGGAGGCCTTTGACGAGATTCTCGGCATCGACGCCTGGCGCAAGACCTACAAGGGGACCAGCGGCCTGCTTTCTGCCGTACAGGAGCGTATGAAGGTGTTGGCAGCCGAGGTAGCGGGCAAACAGGAACAGTTAGTGGTACTACCCGACAAAACGGTCGAACTGGCAACCATCAAAAACGATCTGGTTTTGCGAGAGCATGAGTTGAAGGAAAAGGAAGCGGCACTTGTCGCCCTGGATACACTCTTGATTGAGCTGGAATCGCGAGAAAAGGCAATTGTTGCCCTGAACAATGAAGTCCAACTACTGCAGAACCGCATCACGGATGGCAACGCTAAGATCACCGAGCAGAAGTTACGGGTTGAGGAAAGCCAAACGGCCCTGAAGGTTGTGGAGGACTCCAAAGCTGGCAAAGATGCCTTTGACAAAGTAGAAGCGATTCTGGCCGAGTTGCGTATGAGGGAGCAGCAACGGCGTGTTGTTGAGCAGGAGGTTGCCGGACTTGAGAAGGAGGCGATACGCTTGTCCCAACTGCTGGAGCATGAACACGCAGAGATCTGTAAGACAGCGAAGCAGCTGGATGAGGAACAGGGAAAGATAACCATTGCTCGAACTGAATTGCAGCCGGATGAATCGCTTTCAGCCGATGCCGCCCGTGTGCCGGAGTTGCATAAAAATCTTGATTCACTCCGGGGGCAGCGCTCATTGCTTGATGGCCGTCGTGAAAGCCTGCTGGAAGGTAAGGAAAAACTGGCCGAAGGCGTTTGCCCCTTTTTTCAGGAACAATGCCGTAATATTGCCGGATCAGCTCCACGAGATGTCTTCAGCAATCGATTTGAAGATTTGGATCGTCAGGCATCAGGACTGGACAGTAAGCTTAAACAACTTATCCAACAATTGAAAGAGGCCGAGGCGGCAGAAAAGGAATTGAACAGCCGCACGATACGACTGCAGGAACTTGATAAACAATTGATTGCTCTGGGGCAACGCCGTACCAAAAACAGTGATCGTATTGCCGATCTGGATACGATAACCAAGCAACAGACCGAGGCTGCCAAACTTGTTGATGTCAGAAAGACCGATCTGAAGACCTTTGCAAACCTTGATGCTGCTATTGCTCAGGCTGAGATGGAGCGACAGCAGCATCAACCTGCAAGTTTTGCATTTACCGCAAACCAGAATGTAGCCCAGGAACTTGATAGCCGTATCCTGCACTTAAAAAAACTGCAGGATCACTTGGAAGTATTAACCGGAGAGTTGACGGCCAAACAGTCAGAGCTGGCTGAGAAGAAGAGCGGTTATCAGCCCGATGTGCACCAACAATCGCGCCAGGAGAAGGAACGCCTGCTTGCC
>CAIYZD010000765.1 GCA_903930585.1 uncultured Geobacteraceae bacterium
CCACACTATATCCTAACCGAGCCGGGGGTGGGCTACCGCTTTCGAGCAAACTGGTAAACAAGAGAAAGGATCAAATCTATTGTTCTGGTGGGCAAATGCCTCAATTCCACAAATCCACACGGACCAGCGAAAAACCACAAAAGTATTACTCGTAACGCTTATATGTGTCATAAAAAGAGAGGACGGTTCGAACGTAATTTTTGGTCTCCTGAATATCAGGAATCCCGTTTGAGGAGTAAATTCGTTCAGGACCGGCATTGTATGAGGCGAGAGTTAGAGCAAGGCTACCATTAAATTGAGAATAAAGACGTTTGAGGTAGCGAGCGCCACCAAAAATATTATCTCTGGGATCAAAGACATCAACAACATTCATGTCTCGGGCCGTACCGGGCATGAGTTGCATTAAGCCGAGCGCCCCCTTTCCCGAGGTCGCGTTGGGGTTGAAGTTTGATTCCTGCTTGATGACGGCCTTGATCAGCAGCGGGTCAATATCGTAACGGAGTGCGGCCTCTTGGATATGGGAATCGAAGGATCGGTCTCCGTACGATTGCGTTCGGACCCTAGTCCTGGAAAAAGGCCTGTTAAAACTGATGATGCCTGGTAATGGCTTGTAGCGAGGATCGGTCCGGACGTTGGTGTAATGAATAACGCCTCGGGCATCTTTAAAAAAATAAATTTGTGCTAATGACGCATCAGGGGTGAGGCAGAGTAAAACTGAAAAAATGACAGCCATAGCGACGACGATTGGATATGGTTTGCAATTTTTTACCACGGAATCACGCTATAGAAATGAGTACTTTTAAGATGGAGCACTGATAGTGAGCCTCTTGCAAAAAGAGAATAATACGTCATTCCCGCATGGTTCTAGCGGGAATCCATTCTGTAACTCCTGGAAGAAGCTGGATCCCCGACAAAAGCATTCGGGGATGACGGTCATTTTGCAATAGGCTCATTCTTTATTTTAAAAGAAATTGCGCGATCTCTTCAAATATAGCTTCCAAGTCCCCCCCTTTCGAAATTTCAACAGAAATTTTTCCGTCAGTCATAATGTGTTTGTGATGGGGATGTGTTGGCATGTTTGGCCAGTGCGGCGCATTATCCCATCTGCAACGTAACCAGCCTTCCTTGTCCTGCCAATGGTAGGCGTATTTAAACGTGACCTCTCTCAAAACAACCTGTCGCACAAAAAATATGCTTCCATCCGTAAATTCGAATTCAGCTTTAAGCCTTAAATTCGGTCCATCCTGATCATATTCGATAATCTTCCAAGATGCGAACAGCGCACTATATTTCTCGATTAACTTAATGATCACGGGAAATCTCTTTCATTTTCAGGTCCCACCAATTTCTGGCAGAATCCGCATACTCCCAATCCAGAAAATCATCTTCTTCCACAAAACTTTCAGAATTCATTTTCTGCTCAAGCCGATTGCGAAAGGACTCCAAAGATGAACCATATTTTCTTTCGAAAAGCGCGCATTCAGACTCAAAACGCGACAATTTGGTGAGGATGGTCAATATGGCATGTTCGCGGAGAACCATTGTTTCCGTTTGCCCGGCCTTTTCTAAAATTTCAGCAATCTGCATCGGTTCCCCTCCCGTTAGTTTCTCCTAAATCTTGTCTTTCCTTCCTAATACCACTGGCAAACCATCTATTTTTGAAGTCTTGCCGGCTCCATTGGGGCCAGCCACGACAATCAGGCGCGGCTTAAATGACTCAATCATCCGGCAACTCGTGAACTATTAGCAGCAGCAATGTCAGAGCGTAGACGCTACATTAGTGCTTCACTCGCCAATTCGGCGCGCCGTTTAGCAAGGTACGCTGTTGTCATGCCCCTGGCCTGCTTCTTCTTGGCGATGGAGATAAGGGCGTTTCGGGAGATCGTCCGGTCTCCCCGGCAGTCGTCGCGGACCTCCTGGGGGAGCTTGTTGAGGCTCAAGATTTCGCTCAAGGTATTCTGGGCCTTGCCGATGATGGCCCCCAATTGTTCC
>CAIYZD010000766.1 GCA_903930585.1 uncultured Geobacteraceae bacterium
AACAATTCAGCCTAAAGCGGTAAATTTGTAATTTCTACATCCCTAAGATGTAAAATATGTGTATATGGCCATACTGTAAACACTAAATATATTAATTATTTTTTTATAATAAACATAAAAGGGGGATTTACGATGCGATTGAAACTTGTAATAGGGGTTGTGGTTATTATGTCAGGAACTGCTGCTTTTGGAGCTGACGAAGTCAAAGTAGGGGGCGGCGGCGCATCAATTGCTACGGTTTTTAAACCACTCAAGCCATATTTTGAAAAAGATTCTGGGATACGCACGGTAAATTTATCGCACGTAGGTCGGAGTGACAACTCATCTTGTCATTTCACATCTCCTGAACAATCTACCTGAATATCATCACCGCTTAGGCGCACCGGAAAAGTGGCCAGAACACATTCAGGATGTTCTGCACAGCGCCCGTCCACAAGGCTGAAACGGTAGCCGTGACGTGGGCAGGAAATATAACCATCCCTGACGATTGCGGCGGCCATCGGACTCCCCTGGTGCGGGCATTCGTTCTCAACAGCAAAGATGGTTCCTTTGACGTTCACCAACAAAATCTCCCTGCCGGCGACGGAAACGATTTTTTTACCGAAATTGGGTACTTCATGCGTTTTTGCGACGGTCTCCATAACACTCCTCCTTGAGAGTAGCAACATACTCAAGCTACCCGAAAATAATCATCTCCGTCAATTAATTAGAAACAGGACTTCGTATGTCCTTTAAGTATTTTTGTGGCATGTCTGCTTAATAAATAAACAGACTTGCCGTCGGGAGATTACCTGTAACCGTAACAAAATCGCAACAAACCACATAACACGCTATAATCACTATGTTATTGCGTTTGGCATGCTAAATGCTAAGAGAATGACACAATTCGAAGCAGCTCAAATTAAATGAGTTGTGGCCAACAACAGTCAACTTCAACAGAACGTGCAGCAATGAAACCAAAGGCGTTTTCATTTGAACACCGTTCGAAATCAAAGACGAAAAGGAGAAGATGATGAAACGTGTAAAAATGTTAGCAGCAGCAGCGGCAATGGTAGTAATGGCAACCGGCACGGCAATGGCAACTCCTTCGACACAAATCTGGATCCCCTCAACTGATGCAAAAGACTTCAAAAGCTACCACATTGATATCGACAACTATGCGCGTTTTTCATCAAAAAACAATGATGGCCTGAGCGCAAATATGTACAATATTGGCCTCAGCGCCGGTGTCCTTCCGCTTGAAAACCTGAAGTTGGAGGTTGGCGTTGACTTTCTCAAGGTAGGAAATATTGGTATTGACGGCAACGGCAACCCGATATCCGGTGATGACCACCCCTTCTATTTCAACGCCAAACTGGCGACCCCTGAAGGCGCATTTGGCATAAAAGAGCTGCCCGCATTTGCTGTCGGCATGTTCAATATTGGCACCGTAGGCGCTACCGGGCAAAACATCTCCTATGGTCTTGTCGCCAAAACACTTCCCGTTGTCGGTCGTCTTTCCTTAGGAGGCTACAAAGGTGCTGAAACAAACCTGGGTAAAGGCGCTGATAGTGGTCTGCTCGCTTCCCTGGATCGTAACATACCGGAAATTTCCGACAAGCTTTGGCTGGCAGTCGATTACATGAGCGGCAAAAACGCCAACGGCGAAGTAAGTATCGGCGGTTCCTGGGCGTTTTCCAAACAAATCTCTCTGATTGTCGGTGCAGTTTTCTTTAACCCTTTCCAGAATACGGTCAATGGATCGATTCCCGGCGGCAAACCGACTCTGACGACGCAGATCGACATCAGTCTTCCCTAGCTGTTCCTCCTGTAATCCGGGGGCGTTCGGGGTGCCGCCCGTCCCCGCCTTTTTACGGAGCTTACCCACATATACGTACACAAGGAGGTCTACACAATGAAACTTATCGAAGCAATCATAAAACCATTCAAGCTTGACGAAGTGAAAGATGCTCTCAATGCAATCGGTATCGAAGGTATCACCGTTAGCGAAGTTAAAGGATTCGGTCGTCAGAAGGGGCACACAGAACTGTATCGCGGTGCTGAATATGTTGTGGACTTTATTCCTAAAATTAAAATGGAAATTGCAGTAAGTGATGATCTGGTAAGCAAGGTTGTTGAAACAATCCAAACCGCCGCTAAAACCGGTCGGATCGGTGACGGAAAGATTTTCATCATCTCACTTGAAGAGGCAATCAGAATCAGAACCGGCGAAAATGGTGCCGAAGCGATCTGAAACAGAGCATAAATCACCTACACGGAGGAACATCATGAAATTAAAACTCTATCTTGCTTCAATAATGCTTGTGATCCTGGCCGGTTTGCTGCCGATTTCCGCAATGGCCGAAGAAAAGAAAGACGCCGCACCGGTCGCAGCAACAACTGCTGCCGCTCCGGCTGCTACACCGGCAGCCACAGCAACAGATGCAGCAAAACCAGCTGACGCTGCTGCCCCCGCTCCCGCTCCCGCCGCCCCTGCAGCCGCAACTCCCGCGGCTCCGGCGACACCTCCTGATGTCAAGCCGGTGATGAATACCGGCGACACTGCCTGGATGCTGGTGTCATCCGCGCTGGTTCTGCTGATGATTCCCGGTCTTGCACTGTTCTACGGCGGTATGGTTCGCCAGAAAAACGTGCTCTCTACGTTCATGCATTCCTTTGTTGCCATGGGTATCGTTGGCGTCCAGTGGGCTGTGGTTGGCTATTCACTTTCCTTTGGCCCTGATGCCGGCCATATGGGGCTGATCGGCGACTTCAGCAAGGTTATGCTGAACGGCCTGATCATAATGAAAGATGCAGCCAGCGGCACGGTCGAGTGGGCACTGTTCCAGAATTACTCCAAGGAGCCGGGCGCAATTCCTGAGCTCGTATTTGCCATGTATCAGTGCATGTTTGCCATAATCACTGTTGCTCTTGTCTCCGGCGCCATGGCCGAGCGTGTCAAATTCTCTGCTTACTGCATCTTCGTCCTGCTCTGGACAACCCTCGTTTATGACCCGCTGGCACACTGGGTCTGGATGTCTGACGGCTGGTTGTTCAAAAAAGGCGCACTTGATTTTGCCGGTGGTACGGTTGTTCACCTTTCATCCGGTATTTCGGCACTGGCCTTCCTGATATTCCTCGGTAAACGTCATGGTTTTCCGAATGAGCGTATGGCTCCCCACAATCTGCCGTTGACCCTGTTGGGTGTTGGTCTACTCTGGTTCGGCTGGTTCGGGTTCAATGCCGGTTCGGCAATTGTCGGCCCAAATACTTCTGACGCTGCCGGCGGCTTGGCTGGTCTGGCCTTTGCCACCACTACCATTGCTCCTGCCGCAGCCGGTCTTTCCTGGATGTTTGCAGAGTGGCTCCACTCCGGTAAACCGAGTGCCCTCGGCTTCGGCTCGGGTGTTGTTGCAGGTCTGGTTGTCATAACCCCTGCCGCCGGTTTCGTCCAGCCGGGCGCGGCACTGCTGATGGGTCTTGCAGCCGGCCTTGTCTGCTACGGTGGCATCATGCTGAAAGCCAAATTCAAGTATGACGATTCCCTCGATGCATTCGGCGTCCATGGGGTCGGCGGAACGTTTGGAGCCATCATGACCGGTGTTTTTGCCACAGTCGGCGCAACCGGACTACTGGCTGGAAATTTCAAACAGTTGATGATCCAGTTGATAGCAGTTGTAGCAGCAGGCGCCTACGCCTTTTTTGTAACCCTGATTATCGCCTTTGTTCTTAACAAAACAATTGGTCTGCGTGTTGAAAAAGAAGATGAAATCATGGGTCTTGACCAGACACAGCATTCGGAATCAGGTTACAACATGTAGTCACCCATAACGCGGTTCTCACACAACACAAGAAGCCGCCCGTTTGTGGGCGGCTTCTTTCTCTTCCGGAGCCAAGTATGAAGAATTCAGCTGCCAGGTATAGCAACGAAGCTATTCTCTCCACAGAATTATTGCGGCAGTTGGCCTATAACGAAAAAATGGCCGAGCTGGGTAAAATTTCTGCAGGAGTTGTGCATGAATTAAACGCTCCACTTTCCGTCATTATCTCCGCCTCTCAGATGATCATGCGTGAATCCGGCGTTCCGGAAGCCGTGCAGGAAATGATCGCCCGCATCAGCTCGGAGGCCCAGCGCTTGTCACAGCTGACCAAAGGGCTTCTGAACTTCAGCAGCCACGATGAGACTATCGGTGAGGTAGATCTCAATCTTACCGTCGATTTTATCCTTAATTTTCTGAACTTCGAAGCTGCTCGCCGTGGCGTTATTGTCCGTAAGCAGTTTGACCACACACTGCCGGTTATCCGTCTGGATGCCAACATGTTGAAGCAGATTCTGCTCAATATCGTCATGAACGCCCTGCAGGCAATGGAAAACGGCGGCGGTAAGCTGCTGGTCGAAACAGTGCCAGCCGGATGTGATCACGTATGCTTTATCATTGCCGACACTGGCCCCGGCATCTCACCTGAATCGATCAAACGGATCTTTGACCGTTATTATACCACGAAGAAACCGGGCGAAGGGACGGGACTCGGGCTGTTTGTAACAAAAAATCTCGTGGAAAGCATGGGAGGAGAAATCACGGTAAAAAGTAGAAACGGCGGGGGCACAACGTTTACGGTGACACTGCCGGTATCAAATTAGCCGATCGTACACATTACCTGCCGAACCCGATATTCACCACCGATGACGAGATACTCTCCCTCACCCTTCATGATACTGCCGGGTAGCAGGTCGTTATAGAAGAACACCTTGCAGAGCGGCACCCTGACTTCCCATACCGTTGAGCCGAATTCCCAGGCCCGCTCTTCGTCAGAGGTAAACGATACGAGATTATTCAGCCGGACGATCTGGGTACGCTTGTCGATCTGTTCGATTACGTCATGTTCGCTGGCGTCGTAGGTACCGCGATATAAGGGAATTATAGAAGAGAGGGGATATTTCCGGGCCAGTTCGAACTGGCAGTATTCGTAGAGGATATCAAGCTGCGATTGAATCGCGTTGGTGCGGGCGCTCCCTTTCATGACATCCACAGAGTAGTCGAAATATTCCTCGCTATGAATGCCTTTGATGCGGGCTCGGTGAAAAGAGGGGGTGACACCCATGCGGCTTTCTACCCAACGTTTGAGGACCGCACCTTCAACGGAATTGGAATCCATCATCCAGCCGCGCAGATAACGAAGGTAGCTGTTTTTGATGCTTTTTTGGGCAATAGCGGTCTGATCTTGCCATAAATGTAACTGAAACTTTACCGACATGTAATCATTGAAAATCACAGCCCGTGCTTCCTGGTTGTCAAGCGTCGCAAGCTTGTCGAACAGAAAGCGGTTCCCTTCCTTGACTCCTTGAATTTCAAGCGGTTGAGGATTGTCGTTGAAATGACGGGACGCAATGACCCAGGGTGGCAGGTTGCAGTTGTTAAAGGAGCCGTTATGGCCGTTATGCATATGGGTCATCACCTCGTTGTGAATGTACGCTGTGGCGGCCGCCCTGTTGACTGACGTGACATCAGGGCAACTGACGTTAAGATGCCTCACGGGGCAACCACGCGGGGTTGCCCCTACAGTATCTTCGCCAGTTCCACCAATGTGTACTTGATCGGCCCGGTGGTCATGAACGGCTCAACGCCAAGTTTTTCCAGCTCGCTCTTCGGGTGCTCTCCGATCTGGGCCGTGACGACCGCCCGGCATCCTGCAAGGGCATCGGCAATACCTTTGAGCAGCTGTCCACGCAACGGATGATCGGGGTCAAAACTGCAATATCGTTCGACTTTGCGTTCATCAACCAGCTTTGCGTCGCCGTTTTCGACATCATAGATCAAAAAGCGCTCGGCATGACCGAAATGCTGGTTGATCTCCTTGCCATCTTTTGATGCAACTGCGATGAGCATAGAGAACCTCCTTGATTGTCAGTCCCCGGCAGATATTACGAACTGCCGGAGACCGACAGGTTCGTTACATAATGACCGGTTCAAAAGAAAAACATTTTTTGGAGCAGGTCCGGGCACATGCCTGGCAACCGATGCAATTACCGGGATTGGCTACCCGCATGAACATTTTGGCGGAATCTTCTCCGTCCAACTCTTCAAATTCCAGCACATCGTGGGCGCAGACTTTGAAACAGCGGCCGCAGCCGATACAGGTTTCCTCATCAATGGTAGTAACGAACTGCGGGGTCCATTCCTGTTTGTCGCGTGTTAGTCCGGTAATATAAGCCATGATTGTTCTCCTTGTTATTGAATTTTGGATTTTGAATGCACTTCAACATTCATACGTTATAATTCATAATTAGTATCAGTCCTGCCGTTCATCGCTTTTCTGAGCCAGGGTGGCGGGTTACCGCGCAGGACTTCCTGCAGCCGCTCCACGGTTTCTTTCAGGTTGACTTCGCTGTTGGTTTTCATGGGATGAATCTTTTGCGCTACCAGCTTTGCCGCCGCCGGTCCACCGATCTGCATGGTGTAGACGATGGCGCAGTCAGATAACAGTCGTGCCCGTGCGGCGATACGATCCTCTTCATCATCGCCATGCTCACCGACGCTGATCGCTTCCAAAAAAACGGCCTCATCCGGTCCGATCTCCCAGATGTGGAAATTTTTACATTGGCCGAAGTGCTGATCGATTATGTCACCAGTTGATGTCGTAAAAGCAATTTTCATTTTAACCTCCTGTTCTGACAGATTACTGTTCCGGCGACAAAAAGGCGCCACTCTCCACATCGGAGAATGGCGCCATTGCCATAAATGAAATCAGAACTATCTACGCAATAGCACAGGGCGTGCCAACTGTTGTCACAAGAAAAACTACGTTAAAAAACTACCCCTTCTCCCTGAGGCTCCTCAAGGAAAGGGGGGTTGTGGGGGAATTAGAGCTGTTCAGGATAATCCGTGCAATAACAGGAAAGGAACAGTGGCATAAGACAGGAAAACCAAGCCTAAATTTTAACCAGATGAGTTCCATACTGCCTATGGAACGTCCAGCAGGAACCTGTTACCGGAGGCGATAGCCGACACCCGGCTCGGTGATGATATGTTGAGGGCGCGAGGGATCTCTTTCCACCTTGCGCCTCAGATTGCTGATATTCACCCGCAATACGTGCGGCTGCTCCAGGTATGCAATTCCCCAGACCTGTTTCAGTATCTGGCTGTGGGTCAGAACCTTTCCCGCATGGGTAACCAGAAGGCGCAGGATATCATATTCAGTTGGCGTCAGTGCGATGTCGGCGCAATTGATCGTCACCCGCCTGCTTCCCAAATCCATCTGTAAATCATTGCTGGTGAACACCGGTTCGGGCACCTCCTGCAGCGTGCGACGGAGCGCCGCCCTGATGCGGGCCAGCAATTCACCTACACCGAACGGTTTGGTAAGGTAGTCGTCGGCACCGGCATCCAGCGCGGCGACCTTGTCATTCTCGCGGTCTCGCACCGAAAGCACGATAATCGGCACCTGGGACCATTCGCGAATCCGCTTGATCACTTCGATGCCGTCCATATCAGGCAGACCGAGATCGAGCAGAATGACATCCGGCCTGAACGCGGCTGCCGAGGCCAGGCCCGCATGGCCGTTTTCGGCCTCATGCAGTGAGAACTCCTCGCTGGACAAAACCGTATGCAGAAAGCGTCTGATCGCCAGTTCATCATCGACAACCAGGATGCGCGGGAGATTTTCCGTACTTCGTTCAGCTGTCATATGGCCTCTTTTATGAGCGGCAATCGTATCACGATTCTCAGACCTCCGCCAGTACGGTTTTCGGCACTGATCTTCCCACCGTGAGCTTCGACAATCCCCTTGCAGATCGATAGCCCCAATCCGGTACCACCGGCGCCTTCGGGAATCGGTATCCGGTAGAATTTGTCGAAAACCCGTTTCAGGTCGTGACCCGGCACGCCGGGACCACGGTCAGCCACTTCCAGAAGCAGCCAGGACGTTTCGGTTGAGGCAACCACCTCGATTATGCTTCCGGACGACGAATACTTCAGGCTGTTTTCCAGCAGGTTAACCAGCACCTGCGTCATCAGCACCAGATCCATCGGCACCAGCGGCATGGTCGGCAGCATTTTAAACGATACTTCCCTGCTCCCCAAACGCAATTCGAGAGCGGCCAGGGCGCATCCGATCAGATCCTGCACGTCGCACGGTTCAAAATTCAACCTGACGGCTCCTGCCTCGATACGGGTCATGTCCAGCAGGTTACCGACAAAACGGTTGAGGCGCTCCGCTTCGCCACAGGCGGTCTCCAGAAGCTCGCGTCGTGCCTTCTCACTCAGATGGGCTCCCTCTTCCTTCAGGCTTGACAGGACACCGGTCACGGAGACCAATGGTGTCCTCAGATCGTGCGAAATGGAGTTGAGCAGTGCGCGTTCCAGGTTCTCGCGAGCCTGGAGGATCTGGGCCTGCTCAGCCTGGCGGGAAAAGCGGATTCGCTCCATTGCCATAGCCGCTTGAGTGGCAAAGGCGTCCAGAAGGCGGCGGTTGTCCTGGGAATGATAGGCCGGTTCACTCTCCAGCCTGACCCCCATAACTCCCACCACACTGGCCGGGGTCTGGAGCGGAAGATAGATCAGATCTGCGGAAACGAGCGTATCCGTGGCGCGTCCGGCCGGGTGATTATTGCGAAAAGCCCAATCGGCCACGGCCTGTTCCTTCATTACCAGCGTAAGACCTTCGCTGGTTGCCATGATGTCAAGCCGTTCTCCCTCCGGCAGCAGAATCACCACCTGGGCGTTCAAAGCTTCTTCCACATTCCTGACGACCGCTCTCAGTACAGCGTCGATATCGACGGAAGCAGCCAGATCGCGGCTCAGGTAGTAAAGACTTGCGGTATGCACCTCGCGGGCCCGCATCACCTCGGCACGTTCCTTGGAGCGGGCCACCAGGGTACTGATGACAACCCCTACCACAAACAACCCCAGAAAGGTCATCAGGTACTGAGTGTCGGCCACGGCAAACGTCATGCGCGGGGGGACAAAGAAAAAATCGAAGGCGAGCACCCCGAGGAAGGCGGTCGCAATGGCCGGTTTGCGACTCAGTCGTACCGAGGCGATAACCACGGCCAGCAGGTAAAACATAACCATGTTGGTAGGCGCCAGGAACGGGCGTAACAGCTCGCACAGTATCGTGGCGGCGGCAACAAGGGCGAGACTTGCCGCATACCCGCGCAATTCGAACGGTGCGTGGCGTTTCGGCATGGCAATGCCCCTCGCCAGTTTATCCTTATCCTGTTCAAAGCTGACGATGACGACATCGACGGCGCCGCTTCTCCGGATAATCCGGTCCACAACCGGCGGGGTTATAAATTCATTCCATCGGGGTTTGTTCGGTTTGCCCATGACGATTTTGGTTATGTTGTGGCGCGCGGCGTACTCCATGACCGCATCGGTGACATCGGTGGCTGTAACCGTTGCGACCTGGGCTCCCAGCCCTTCCGCCAGACGCAGGTCACGCCAGATACTCTCCCGGTTCTCCCGAACCTGGCGCCCCCCTCCGGGGGTTTCGATATAGAGCGTGAACCATTGCCCCTTCAGCTCTTCGGCAAGGCGGCAGGTGGCACGAATCAGCTTTTCGCTGTAGGGGCTGCCGCTGACACAGACCAGCAGCCGCTCTGCCGTCGCCCACGGCCCGGCAATAGATTGGGTCTCCATGTAGGCCCGCATCTGATCGTCAACCCGTGAGGCGGTACGGCGGAGGGAGAGTTCTCTCAGAGCCATCAGGTTGCCGGGACGAAAGAACTTTTCTATCGCTTTGGCTGCCTGATCGGGGATATAAATTTTCCCTTCTTGCAGGCGTTGCAGCAGATCTTCAGGCGGAATGTCGATCAGTTTGATCTCGAAAGCAAGGTCCAGCAGTCGGTCCGGGACGGTCTCGCGCACGACGATGCCGGTAATTTGGGCAACCACATCGTTCAGGCTCTCGAAATGCTGAACATTGACCGTGCTGTAGACATCTATCCCCGCCTCCAGGATCTCTTCCACATCCTGCCAGCGCTTCTCGTGCCGTGATCCGGGGGCGTTGCTGTGGGCCAGTTCGTCAACAAGAACGATCTGTGGCTTGCGGGCCAGGATGGCATCGATGTCCATTTCCTGAAGCGCAACTTCCATATAGCGGATTTCCTTGCGCGGCAGAACCTCCAGTCCCTCCAGCAGGACATCGGTCTCGGCGCGGCCATGGGATTCGACATACCCGGCAACAACGTCACGCCCATCCTTCCGGCGTTGCCGGGCCGCCTCCAGCATGGCGTATGTTTTGCCGACTCCGGCGGCATAGCCGAGGAAGATCTTCAGCTTGCCCAGCTCGGCAGTTACCTCTTCGGCCTGAGCCAATCGAAGCATCGCTTCGGGAGAGGGGCGTATGTCGTCGGTATTTGTCATTAGTTCTCGCTATATTGTTTTAATGGTGCAGGCGATGTGCGGTTCAACCGCACCAGCGACCTGGCTGGCCCCTATCTGGTGCCATTTGTTGCCCACCAATACGAATAATTTATATTATATTTTCGGTTTTGACCGCATAATTTATCACACGTCCAAGCTCATCCGATTTGAGGAGGTCTCAAAGAGCGTATTCCCATGGCTCCGCGTGCCGCCATTTTGAATCTGCGCCGACTATTTCACCCCATCCAATGCCACATTCAACAGAAGCACATTCACTCGCGGTTCTCCCAAAAAGCCGAACTGGCGCCCTTCAGTTGCCTGTGAAACGGCCTTTGCCACCATATCTTCGGATACACCACGTGCCTTGGCAACACGTGCCACCTGCAAGAGGGCCGACTCGGGCGTGATATGCGGGTCGAGGCTGCTGGCCGAAGCCTGTACCAGGTCGGCCGGAACCAGCCCGGTCACTCCGGCATCCCGGAGCGCTTTGACCCGGTCACCAACGGTTTTCAGGTAATCCGGGTTAGTGGGGCCAGAGTTCGAGCCTCCCGAAGCCATGGCATTATAGCCGAAATCGGTGGATGCGGAGGGGCGCGGCCAGAAGTATTTCGGGTCGGCAAAGGGTTGTCCGACCAGGGTTGAACCGATCTCCTTGCCGCTCTTGTCAGTGATAAAGCTGCCCTTTGCCTGGCGCGGAAAGAGGGCAGAGGCCAGGCCGGTGACGACTGCCGGGTAGATGCCGCCGCAGATGACAGTGAATAATATGAAGAGAATAATTGCCGGTTTTATGTCTTTCATTGGTTTGTTCCTTTCGTAGGGGCAACCCCATGTGGTTGCCCTTGTTGCAATTTTCACCTTCATTGCCATGAGCAGAGAAGGCGGTCGGCCATGTGGGCCGCCCCTCCATTCATTCATTACACCATCATCCCGATAACCATATCGATGAGTTTAATCCCCACGAACGGGGCAATAATCCCCCCTACGCCGTAGATAAGCAGGTTGTGGATCAGCAATTTCTCGGCCGGCATCGGACGGAACTTGGTTCCTTTCAGGGCCAGCGGCACCAGCATCGGAATGATGATGGCGTTGAAGATGACTGCCGACAGGATCGCGGTGAACGGGCTGACCAGATGCATCACGTTGAGTACGCCCAACTGCGGGTAAATCGAGAGCAGCGCCGCCGGAATGATGGCAAAATATTTGGCGATATCGTTCGAGATACTGAAGGTGGTCAAGTTGCCGCGGGTCATCAGGATCTGTTTCCCGACTTCGACGATATCAAGCAGCTTGGTCGGGTTGCTGTCCAGATCGATGATATTGGCCGCTTCCCTGGCAGGCTGGGTGCCGGTGTTCATAGCCACAGCAACATCGGCCTGGGCCAGGGCCGGGGCGTCGTTGGTACCGTCGCCGGTCATTGCTACCATGTAGCCGGCTTCCTGGTACTCTCGGATCAGTCGCAGCTTTTCCTCGGGCTTGGCCTGGGCGAGAAAATCGTCCACCTGCGCTTCGGCGGCGATAGCCGCAGCGGTCAGCGGGTTGTCGCCGGTAATCATCACCGTTTTGATCCCCATGCTGCGCAATTGCAGAAAACGCTCCTGAATACCTGCTTTGACGATGTCCTTCAGGTTGATTACGCCGAGGATATCGCGATCCTTGCAGACTACCAACGGTGTGGCCCCACCCCGTGCAATCTTGTCGACTACGTCTTCCAGATTGCTTGGAATACTTTTTTCGCCCAGTTTTTTCACAAATGCAACCATCGAGTCGGAAGCGCCCTTGCGATACTGATTACCGGCCAGATTAATTCCGGAAAGACGCGTTTCCGCGCTGAAATCAACAACCTCGGCATCTTTTGGCGTTTCCCTGGTGAGCCCGTATTTCTGTTTTGCTAAAGCCACCACACTGCGCCCTTCGGGAGTTTCATCGGCCAACGACGACATCAGGGCCGCTTCGGCCAGATCATTCTCATTATGGCCGCCGACCGGGACAAACGCTACCGCCTCGCGGTTGCCATGGGTAATGGTCCCGGTTTTGTCCAGCAGCAGTACGTTAACGTCTCCGGCCGCCTCTATGGCACGACCGGAGAGGGCGATAACGTTTTTCTGAAAGAGACGGTCCATACCGGCGATACCGATGGCGGGCAGCAGCGCGGCAATGGTAGTCGGCGCCAGGCAGACAAACAGCGCCACCAGGATCGTCAACGATACCGGCGAACCTTGACCGGCCGCCTTGACGCTGTATATCGAGAGTGGGCTGATATTGGCGCAGACCAGCAGGAATACCAGGGTCAGGGCGATCAGCAACACTTCCAGAGCGACCTCGTTAGGGGTCTTACGCCGTTTAGCTCCCTCGATGAGGCCGATCATCCGATCAAGGAATGTTTCGCCCGGATTGGCGGTAATTCTCACGATGATTGCGTTGGCAATGACCGTGGTGCCGCCGGTCACGGCGCTTCGATCGCCGCCCGATTCCCGGATTACCGGGGCAGACTCGCCGGTCACCGCCGACTCGTTGACCAGTGCCGCACCGGCAACGACGTCACCGTCGCCGGCGATCATCTCGCCGGTCCCGACCAGGATCAGGTCCCCCTTGTGCAGCTGGCTGGCGCCGACAGTGGTGAAAGCGCTTTTGAACTCCGGGGTTGAGAGCAGTTTGGCGGTCACATCGGTACGGCTCTTACGCAGAGTGGCGGCACGGGCTTTGCCCCGTCCTTCTGCCAGCGCCTCGGCAAAGGTGGAAAAGATGACCGTCAGCCAGAGCCAGATTGAAACGGCGCCGGTGAACCAGGCCGGTTCCTTGTTAGTGCCGGTCAGCGACATGACGAAGGTGACCAGCGTGATGCCGCTGGCTATCTCGACGCAGAGCATAACCGGGTTGCGCCAGAGAGTGCGTGGATCAAGTTTTTTCAGGGAGTCAAACAGGGCGCCTGTTAACAGTTCGGCATCGAATACCGATTGTGGTGTTTGGGTATGTTTTGACATGACTTATTTTCCTCCCAGCATGGTCAGATGTTCAACAATCGGCCCCAGGGAGAGGGCCGGAAAAAAGGTCAGTGCCCCGACGATCAGAATGACCAGCGTCAGCCAGATGGCGAAGGGGGCCTTGTCGGTCGGCAGCGTCCCGAGGCTGGGGGGAATGTACTTTTTCTCGGACAGGGAACCGGCCATGGCGAGCACCGCAACAGCGGGGACATAGCGCCCAATGATCATGGCAAGGCCCCCCCACAGGTTGTAAAAACTGACGTTGGCGTTCAATCCGGCAAAGGCGCTGCCGTTGTTGTTGGACATGGAGGCCACCGCGTAGAGCACTTCGGAGAGTCCGTGAGCGCCCGGATTGGACATGGAAGCGACGGCGGACGGCGTGATCATTGCTATGCCGGACAGAATCAGCACCGTGACCCCGGCGATAAGGATGGTCACGATTGACATCCACATCTCCCGCACCTCAATCTTTTTACCCAGGTACTCCGGAGTGCGGCCGATCATCAGTCCGGAGACGAAGACCGCAATGATCGCGAAGGCCAGCATCGTGTAGAGGCCGGAGCCGACACCGCCGAAGATAATTTCACCCAACAGAATCAGGGAGAGCGGCATCATGCCGCCGATCGGTGTAAGGGAGTCGTGCATGGTATTGACCGCGCCGCAGGAGGTACCGGTGGTGGCAACGGTAAAGAGGTTGCTTCCCGCCATGCCGAAACGGACCTCTTTCCCTTCCATGTTGATGCTCTGCACGCCCAGCTTGGCCACCAGCGGATTGCCGCTGCTCTCGGCCCATTGCAGAACACCGAAGGTGGTGATCAGTATGAAAAGCATTACCCCCAGCAGTGCCCACCCCTGTCGGGTGTTCCCCACCATGACGCCGAAAGTGTAGGTCAATGCGCCGGGGATGAGCAGGATCAGCAGGATCTCCACAAAGTTTGAGAGTGGTGTCGGATTTTCAAAAGGGTGGGCCGAGTTGGCGTTGAAAAAACCGCCGCCGTTGGTACCCAACTCCTTGATTACCTCTTGGGAAGCGACCGGGCCCATCGGAATCTGTACTTCTTTAACAACGACGTTTTCGGTGACCGGGTTCCCCTTGGCATCCTTGAGCGGGTTTCCCCTGTCGTCCATCTTTGGTTTGTCATAATTAGTGGCCTGAAGCAGCGGTACGGTCTTGTACTCACTGAAGTTCTGGATCACTCCCTGGGAAACCAGGACAAGCGAGAAGATAAGAGAGATCGGCAGCAGGATGTAGAGGGTACAGCGGATCATATCGACCCAGAAATTGCCCAGCAATGAAGTTTTTCGCCGCACGAACCCGCGGATTACGGCGATCGCTATCGCCATGCCGGTAGCGGCGGAGACAAAGTTATGTACCGCGAGCCCCATCATCTGGGTGAAGTAGCTGGCCGCCTGCTCGCCGGTATAGGCTTGCCAGTTGGTGTTGGTGACAAAGCTGACCGCCGTGTTCAGCGCGAGTTGCCACGTGAAAGCCGGGAACTTTTGAGGATTCAGCGGCAGCAGGTGCTGGGTCATCAACAGGGTAAAGAGCGAAACGAAGAGCACCAGATTGAAGAGTATCATGGAGCCGGCATACCGTTTCCACCCCATCTCATCTTCCGGTTTTACTCCGCTGATGCGGTAAAGCACTTTTTCGCAGGGGCACAGGAAGGGGGAGAGGAACGTGCGCTCCCCCTGGAAAACCTTGGCCATGAAGGTGCCGAGCGGCTTGACCAGAACCAGTAATACGATGAAACAGAGGATTGTTTGCAGCCATTCACAGGTGTTCATGGGTATCTCTCCATTAAATCCAGCGTGCCTAATTAAGCAGTTGTTTAGCGATAGTGACCGGTATCACGGCCCATTCTTTCTTCCGGCTATCGAACACCGGCACCTGGCCATGTCCGTAGTCGGGAGGAGGCACAGCTGTGATGCCATCTTCTTGCTGAAGCATACCGGCATCCTCAAAAGTTTCACCCTCGTACAACCCGTTATTGCTGTTGAACAGATATGCTTTCATTGCTTGTTCCCCCGTACTCAGTAGTCCTTCCACGATTTCAGGATAGCAGGGAGAAGATAAATTGGGTGTCAAAATAGGGGGGAAGGATGTCAAGAAGATGTCAAAATGAAAAAAGGTGTGCTATCTACTTTCTGAGGATTTATCTATATGGAAACAGCGGCAATTCACTCCGCAAAACATATCCTTCTTCTGATCGGCATTATTCTGGGCGCAGGGTCTTTTAGCGGCATTCTGGCACAGAAGTTTAAAGTGCCTGACGTCGTTCTGTTCTTGTTGATCGGCATAGGTCTCGGCCCTGAACTGGCCGGTGTAATCGATGTCAAGGCAAACTCCCCCTTTAACCAGTTAATCCTTATTTTTGGCTCTTGCTACATCCTGTTCGATGGCGGTGCAGCTTTGAGGTTGCGCGTGTTGAAAAAAGTCTGGATCACCATTGTGACTATTTCTACCGCCGGGGTGCTTATCACCGCTGTCATAACCGGTTTTGCCGCTTCTTATCTCCTTGGTCTGCCGATAATAACCGGGCTGCTGTTCGGTGCGGTCGTCGCTTCCACCGACCCGGCAACCCTGATACCGATCTTCAAACAGGTCAGGATCAGGGAGCGTGTGGCACAGACCGTCCTGAGCGAATCGGCTTTCAACGAAGCAATGGGCGCCATAGTCACCTTCGTCGTGATGGGATGCGCTCTCGGTACCGGAGGACAGTTATCGCTTGGTGAGGCGACCTTCAGCTTTGTCAGCAACACCCTGATCGGAGTGCTGATAGGAGGCGTCCTCGGGTATCTGTCGGCTCTCCTTATTGCCCATGAAAAATTCAGTTTCCTGCTGGAATACGCTTCGCTCGTGACGCTGATGTCGGTGGCGGGCGCCTACGTAAGCGCGGAAACGTTTAACGCAAGCGGAGTGCTGGCGGTCTTCGTATTCGGCATCGTGCTCGGAAACAAGAATTCATTCGGATTCAGGATGGAGCCTCAAGAGGAGGAAAAGCTGGAGGACTTTATTCTTACCACATCCCTCATCATGCGGATGTTTATCTTCATTTTACTTGGGAGCCAGGTAAGCTTTGAGCTTATGGGGAAATATCTTTGGAGCGGCATCGCGGTGGTATTGGTATTGATATTTGTTGCCCGGCCGGCAACCGTCTTTCTCTGCGCCCTTCCGGACCGCCGCGCCAACTGGAGCCTGAACGAAATGCTCTTTATGTGCTGGAGCCGAGAAACCGGAGTAATGCCGGGAGCCCTGGCAGGTATATTGCTCGGGATGAAGGCGCCGGGTGCGGATGTCATCGCTTCCGTCACCTTCCTCACCATTCTCTTGACCATCTTGATCCAGGCAACGACCACCCGGTGGCTGGCCGGCAAACTGGGACTTCTGGAAAACCATATCTCGTAGTTTGAAACTACGATTTTGAAGGATGTGCGGGTATCTCTATCCTGAACTCCGCCCCGCCGTTTATGTTACACACGGTCAGACGCCCCTTCATGTTGTTCTCGATAATCACCTTGGACATATACAGACCGATTCCGGTCCCTTTGTCCTCCCCTTTTGTGGAGAAATACGGGTCGAAAATCCTCTCAATGATATCTTCGCCAATTCCCCCGCCGTTGTCCCGCATCCGCAGTACCGCTATCCCACCTTCCGTGCCTCCTTCAATTCTGATAAAAGGCTTAGAAATGTCATTGGCAGCGAGTGCGTCCCTGGCATTACCGAGGATATTGAGTACCACCTGAGCGTATTCGTTGGGATAACCGTTGGCGTAAACATCCTCATGTATGTCCATGTCCACCGCAATTCTCTGGTACTGCAGATCGGCCGAAACGAACTTCAGAGCCAACTGAACCGCGTCTTTCAGGCGAAACATATGGAGTTGCTTGTCCGGACGGAAAAAGTTCCTGAAATCGTCAATGGTGTGGGACATAAATTTGATGATATCCATTGAGGAGTGGACATCCGTTCTCAATTCTTCCTCTCTAAGGTTGCCACTGCTGAAACTCTTCTCGATACTTTGCAGGATCAGCCCCAGATTGTTGAGTGGTTGGCGCCATTGGTGAGCGATATTGTTTATCATTTCTCCCATGGCCGCCTGACGGTTCTGCTGGATCATCATCCGGTCCTTGAGCCTGATTTCGCTGACCGCCTGTGAGATACGTTGTTCAAGTGAACTGTTCAGCATTTCAAGCTGCTGCTGCTTGTCTGCCAGTGCCTCCAGCGCCTGTTTGCGAATGGTGATGTCCCTGGTTATGGCAAGCATGGAGATGATCGCGCCCTGCTCGTTCCTGAGTGGAACCGCATGACTCTCCAGCCAGAGGCGGCGTCCTTTGAGGCCGGTTATCTTGAAAACCAGTTCACCCGCGTTGCCCTCAAAGGCCGCTCTGATCAAGTTAATGAAATCGTCACGATATTCCGGGTCTACCAACTCATGGACTTTGCCCCCCTTGACCATCTCGAAATTTTCCGCCTCAATCATCTCCAATCCGGCCCGGTTCATCATTAACAGGGAACCGTCCCGGTCCAGCAGCTTGACGCACTCAGGCTCCGTGTCGATAATAAGCTTGAGGAACTGTTCATTCTCTCTGAGAGTTTGCTCGATATCGATTGCCGGAATTTTCAGTTGTCCGGTCGGCATCACTCTTTCTCCTCTTCCGATTGCTCGCTCAGTGAAGCAACCGGCAACTCAACCGTAGCGGTAATTTCTTTTCCACAAATGAATGGGAAAAACACCACACGATTCCAGTCTACACAATAATTCAAATAAAATGAACGGATTATTATTGAGGTGGCCGGTGTCTGTGCTATCCTTCTCCCAATGTAATCGCGCAGAGAGGATTAGCCATGATCGCCATCGCAAACGCACTCATCCCGGTGCTGGCCCTTATTCTGGCCGGCTTTCTCATTCAGCGCACCGCATTTCTCCCCCCCACGTTCTGGCCTTCAGCCGAGAAGCTGACCTATTTCCTGCTCATGCCGGCGACCCTTATCCATAGCCTGGCCGGCAAGCAGATCGGTTCCCTCCCCTGGGTAAAGATTCTCCTGACCGTCGAGGGCGCGGTAAGTGCGAGTGCGCTGTTGGTAACGCTCTGGTGGCTTGCGAACCGTCGCATGGGGGGGGGAGCTTTTACGTCGCTCTTTCAGGGGGGGGTACGGTTCAACACATTTGTCGCGCTGGCGGTCGCCGAAAATCTGTTTGGCCGGGACGGCCTGTTCATGGCTGCCGCGGGCGCGGGATTCATGATCATCCTGATCAACGTGCTCTGTGTTTCGGTCTTTTCGTTGGCGGTACATAATGGCGCGGGGATTGATCTGAAACGGCTGACGAGGGATCTGCTGTGCAACCCGCTCATTATCGGCTGTGTCGTCGGGGTGGGGGTGAACGCGGCGGGAATAACGCTGCCGACTGCCATCGACGGCATGCTTTCGCTTGGAGGGAAAGCTGCGTTCCCGGTAGGATTGCTGGCGGTGGGGGCGGCCTACCGGGCAGACAACCTGATGTTGCATTGGCATCCGCTGGTGGTAAGCAGTGCCGTGCAGTTTCTCTGCAAACCGTTGATCGCCTGGGGACTGGCGACATCTCTGGGGCTCTCCGGTGTGCCGCTGAACGTGGCGGTGCTCCTGTTCAGCGTCCCCACCGCCCCCTCAGCCTATATCCTCTCCCGCCAGATGGGTGGCGATCACGACAGCATGGCCGCGATCATCACCGTGCAGACCTGCCTCTCCTTCTTCACGCTCCCCGTAACGATATGGTTGTTGACATAACGATCACGTTCGTACCCGGATCGGCATGATTACCGTTGTTAAACCGTCCCACTGGAGACGGCGCTGGATCGCGAAGGCGGTCTCGTTATGCAGGAAACGGTGATAGAACTTCTCCAGCCGGAAGGTGAGCTGACCGGTAAACACGGTGGCACGGGGAAATTCTTCGGCAACCTCTTTGCACAGATCAACGGCGCTCTCAACCACGTCGGTTGCCAGAGCTGTCCGGTACTCAGCGGCAAAGCCGAGCTTGTGCGCCATGACCACGTATTTTTCCAGTCCCCCCCTCACTGATGCCTCCAGCGCCTCAACCTCCTCGGCCCCCTTGAAAGATCCCGAATCGATCATGGCCACCGAAACGAAGATCACGTTCTTGTAGGTTTTGGGAAAGGTGGAGAGGATGGAGAAGAGGGTATGTACGCCGAAACCGCTGTAGCCGGAGACAAGCTGAATCGCGGTGGGAGCTCCGTGGTCGATTGCCGGTGGCTCCCCGTGAGATGAGACAGGCACATCCAGCAGAGTCTCATCCAGGTCTTTCATTCCTTGTCTGACACGGACATAATGCCCCTTGATCATGTAGCACAGGCCGATTACCACCGAGGTGATCAGCAGGGTCAGCCACCCGCCATCCATAAATTTTTCGAAGGTAGTGATAATCAGAATTGTAACGCAAAGCAACAACCCGACCAGATGGACGGACAGATGGCGTATCCACTGCGGATCTTCTTTCCGTCGACCGATGAATAACTTCGACATTCCCAGCTGAGACAGGGAGAATGTGACAAAAACGTTGATCGAGTACATGACCACCAGGGCAGAAACCGAACCATGCGTGTAGATAAGAAGTGCTATGGATGCTGCTCCCATCAGGATAATGCCGTTGCGCATGGTGAGCCGCACCGACAGAGAAGCAAACCGGTGTGGCAACCAGGAATCCACTGCCATATTGGCCATGACTCGTGGCCCATCGACAAAACCGGTCTGGGCTGCAACAAGTAGCAATGCCCCTTCCGAAAAAATGGTAATAAAGGCGATCACGTTACCCATTGGCCAGTTTCCGAACAGCCCGTCCGCCAGAACGGCATTGAGCGTCTTCCCTTCTACCGGTTTGACTCCCACCAGCGAATAGCAGAGGAACAGCACTCCGGCGGTAAAGGCCAGTGATGTGGCCATATAGATCATGGTGCGTTTGCCGGTCTTCACTCTGGGCTCACGCATGATCTGCAACCCGTTGGAAACCGCTTCAATGCCTGTGTACGTTCCGCCACCCAATGAATAGGCCCGTACGAACAGGAGCAGGATGCCGAAGACACCGATGCTGGAAAGGTCGTGTGTGAACCCGGCCTGAATATCGCACGCCAGCGGACCGCACTTATCGGTATGGGTAAATACTCCATAGACCAGCATCAGCAGGTGGGTCCCCACGAAGATCATGAAAATCGGGGCCATGACGGTAATCGATTCCTTGACGCCGCGGATGTTGAGCACAATCAGAATCAATGTCAATGCAGAGGCAACCGGCACCTTGTAATGGTGGAATCCCTGAGGAATGTAGCTGAAGACCGCATCTACGCAGGAGGCTATCGAAACAGTGATAGTCAGAATGTAATCCACCAGCAGGGCACTCCCCGAAACAACCCCGGCCTTTTCCCCCAGCATGTGGGTTGCCACAATGTACCCACCGCCGCCATGCGGGAAGTGCTCGATAATGCGCGAATAGGCGTAGGAAATGATAAAAACCGTCAGTGCCGTGGCAAGACCGAGGAAGACGGCCAGATACGTGTGTTCACCCAGGGCGCGGAAAGCCTCTTCCGGGCCGTACGCCGAAGACGACAACCCATCGGCCCCCAGCCCGATCCAGGCCATGATCGGGATCAGCGATATCTTGTGGAACAGGAGCGGGTCTTTAAGCTGTTTGGGGCCGCCGACGATGACGCGAACTATCTTTTGCAGCATCGTTGCTGCTTCCTGTGGCTCTGAGTTTCCCATTGTTGTGCTCCTCTTCTCCGACTCTTTGAACATTTTTTTACGTTAGACGAATTAGCATCAAGAAAGTATCAAGATAAAAGGTGCTTATATCAAGAACGTATCAAGAAGCGTATTTGCACGTCTCGAATCTCCCTCGAAAACCACTGCGCCCGGAACCGGCCTCGGACGGCGTCTGACCAGAAAGTTGGTTGTGGAAGTTCCGGGCGATGATATACTTTACGAACAAGCGGGGGAGGGGGGTGGGGAACATCCATGAACGTCCTGATCGTCGAAGACAGCACCAGTGCCCGGAAGCTACTGCGCTATACCTTCGAAAACTTCGGCTGTACGGTGATCGAGGCACGGGACGGAGTGGAGGGGCTTGATTGCGCCGTCCGTCACAAGCCGGACATTATCATCTCGGACGCGCTTATGCCCCGTATGGATGGCTTTCAGCTGTTGCGGGCACTCAAGGCACATCCCGGACTCAAATCTATCCCGTTTATTTTCTACTCATCCGTCTACACGGGAGAAAAAGAGTTGGAACTGGCTCTTTCGCTCGGAGCGGAAGCTTTTATCGGTAAGCCGACAGAACCGGCGGAACTTTGGGAAAAAACCTGTGCCATCATGAAGGAATGGGAGTCGCGGCATAGAAAACCGGCCCACCCGGCAATAGACGAGAGTGATGAACAGTACCTTCGCGAATACAGCCGGATTGTTTCGACCAAGCTGGAAGAAGCGCTGGCACTGCGTACCCAGGCGGAAGAGAAGCTGCGCAGTCTCAATACCGAGTTGGAACAGCGGGTGGCCGCGGAGGTGGAGAAGAACAGCGTAAAAGACCGTATCATG
>CAIYZD010000767.1 GCA_903930585.1 uncultured Geobacteraceae bacterium
CCTTTACAAAAGCGCTGCCAGGTTTCCTTGTTTTCCACAACAAGATCCAGAAAATTCTCCATCTTACGTGTCAGCTCATAATCGATCACCCAGCCATGAGTAACTCTAAGATAGTCAATCAGCGTTTCCCCGGGAGGCAGCGGAACCACCCGCCCCTTCTCTTCCTTGATATACCCCCGGTCGGTAATATTCTTAGTAATGGCCGCGTAGGTGGAAGGGCGACCTATTTCAAGACGTTCCAATTCCTTGACCAGTGAACCGAGGGTAAACCTCCCCGGCGGCTTGGTTTTCTTCTCTTCAAGAATTTCTTTTACTTTCGGCACCCATTCTCCGACCTCAACCGGCGGAAGCAGTTGCAGCTTCTCCTCCTCCACTTTCTTCTCCTTCTCTTCTTCAACTTCAGCATAGACCTTGAGAAAGCCGTCAAAGAGAAGAACCCGCCCGGCAGCCTTGAAGCGTTCACCAGCCACAACAAAGATCATGACCGTCGAATCATACCGTGCCGCCGCCATCTGACTGGCAACTGCGCGCTTGAATATCAACTCGTAAAGCCGGGCATGATCCTGAGTAAGCCCTTCTTTACTGATGATGGCGGCAATATCCGCAACCGAATGCATATGGGTGGGGCGAATACCTTCATGCGCCTCGGCCTGGGAGTTTTTTGACTTATGCTGGTGAGGTTGTAAAGGCAGATAACTGCTGCCGAGAGTACTGCCAAGAAATGCTCTGATCTCGGCGATAAAAGCGTCATCCATCCTGACTGAATCGGTCCGGTGATAGGTGATAACGCCGTGGTCAAAAAGCGCCTGCGCCAATTTCATCGTATGTTCCGGAGTAAATTTAAGGCGGACAGCGGCAGCCGCCTGAAGATCTACCGTCGTAAACGGCGGCTTGGGAGATTGTTTGACCTCTTTCTTTTCGACTTTTTCAGCCAGGGCACTCGTTTCCGAACTGATAGCGGCAATAATGGCCTGCGCGTCCGCCTGTCTTATAAATTTTCCGCTGATATGACGCGCCAGAAAGGTCGTACCGTCTTTGTCCAGTTGAATATCCAGCATCCAGTATGGAGCAGAGACAAAGTTTCTGATCTCCAGTTCACGATCTACCACCAGGCGTACCGCCGGGGATTGTACCCGTCCGACACTGAAGCTGCTGCGAAGCGTTTTACTGGCAAGCGGAGAAAGGATATAACCGACCAGCCGGTCGCCAATTCGCCGACCAAGAAAGGCGTTGTACAGTCCCGTATTTGTCTGTTCGAACGGTATCGCTTTGGAAAGTGATTCCTTCAGCCCCTTCTCGGTAACCTCATAAATCTCCATCCGCAGGCATTCTTTAGCAACCGATTTTACCTCTTCATAAATATGGCAGCTGATTGCATATCCCTCCCGGTCAGGGTCACCGGCAAGCATGACGGTTTCCCCTTTAGCTGCCGCTCGCAGCTCTTTGGGAAGATGTGCTTTCTTCTCGTGATAGATGAAGGTCGGTTCGTAAGTAGTCAGATCAACCCCGATATCTGCTTCAGGAAGGTCTTTGAAATGTCCAACCGTAGACATGGTTTTGACTTTGAGGATCGACTGTATTTTTTTCGCTTTGGTCGGCGATTCAACAATTATAAGCATAATCAGGCCTTTTAGTGTTATTCCAGCTGTCCAAATCATCTACCTCTGGCCGTTGCCGTGATTAGCTCGGGGTCAGCGTAAAAAGGCATCAATTACTGTTTTTTGGATAGATAATCCGGCGGGTTACGCATGCAGTGGCAAAAAAGAGCAGATTAACCATGACGATTGAAGCACTGGCCGGGATGTTGGACATGATGGAAATAAGAATCCCGATAATAACTGAACTGCACCCCTGAAGCGCCGCCAGAACGATACAAACCTTGAACCCGCGCGCGAGCTGCAAAGCTCCTGCCGCCGGAACGATCAGAAGAGATGAAATCAGCATGATGCCGACCAGCTTCATAGCCAGTACCACTGAAAGCGCGGTCAACAGAACCAGAATCGAGTTGATGAATGAGGTGCGAATGCCGGATACTTGAGCCAGTTCGTCGCTGAACGAAATGGCAAAAAGCTCGTAATAATAAAACGTCAACAGCAGCATGACGCCGACACAGAGGAGCGCGGCAATTACCACCTCTTCGCTCCGAATCGACAGAATATTACCGAACAGATAGCTGAGCAGATCGACATTGTACCCCCCCCCTACGCTGGCCAGAATAATCCCGGCCGAGATTCCAAGAGCGGAAACCAGGCCGATTGCCGCATCGCCGCTCAGACGTCCCTTTTCAGTCAATTTAAGTATACCGAGTGAGGCGAGAAGAACAATAGGCATCGATACCAGCAGCGACATGGCTGAATATAACTTGAGCGCGAGCGCGATTGCAGTACTGCCGAAAGTGACGTGTGCCAGCCCGTCACCGATCAAGGATAAACGTCGCAGCACCAGAAAGACACCAAGCACTGAACAGAGCAAAGCAATCAGCGTTCCGGCCACCAGGGCTCGCTGAATAAAACCGTATGAAAGAATTTCAATAAGATTCATGATCAATGTCGGTGGCACATAAGGTGCTGTGAATGTTCACCAAACAGCGTCGACATTTCCGGTGAACAACAGAATTCATCAAAACTGCCAAAGAAAAGCACTTTTTTATCGAGATAAAGCATTTTTGAAGCATGTTCCCCGACAGCGCCGCTGTCATGGGTTACGAGCAGAATGGTAACTCCCCGCGTCCGGTTGATATCTGCGATCATGGCATAAAAACGTCCCCTTGTCTCCGGATCGAGGGCGGCGGTAGGTTCGTCGAGTACGAGCAGTTCCGGATCGTTGACAATGGCACGAGCAAGCAGAACACGCTGTAACTGACCACCGGAAAGTTCTCCTATCAGTTTATGTTTAAGATGCAATATACCGAGTTCATTGAGTGTTACATTTATTTTATCCATATCCATACGATTCAGCCGTTTGGGAAAATGCTTCAGTGACAGCAAACCAAGACCAACAGTTTCATGAACCGTTGCCGGAAAAACCGGGTTTACCAAATGGAGGCTTTGCGGCAGATAGCCAACCTTATGCCACTCTCGGAAAGCTGAAAGCGACGTGCCGAAAAGCGAGACGCCTCCCCTGTTGATCGTTACCAGGCCGAGCAGCGCCTTTATCAGCGTGCTCTTACCGGAACCATTCGGCCCGACGATGCCAATATAGTCGCCCCGTGCGACCTGAAAGGAAACACCCTCAAGGACCGCCCCCTCACGGTAGCTGCACGTCAGTTGATCTGTCGAGACTATTGAGTCCGGCATTTAAGTCCTTTCTGCAGCTGTCCAAGGTTTCGTTCCATCAGATCAAAAAAGGTAACACCCCGTGACATATCATCGCGCGACAGATTATGGGCGCCATGGAGCATCAATACTCCCACGCCCGCTTCCTGTGCCAGCGTTTCCGTAAGGCGAGGCGACAGCAGTTCTTCGGCAAACAGATGCGTGCTGCCTGATGACCTGATTGCCCGGACAAGCGCAGCCATACGTATTGCCGATGGTTCCGAATCAGATGAAATGCCGCTTAATGCGTGGTACTCCAAATCATACCGCCGGGACAGATAACCGAACGTATAATGCCCGCCGTGCAATAGTTTTCTGGTGGAGCAGGAGGTCAAATATTTCCGGTAGCGTTCATCAAGTGCAATCAGGCGACTCTTCAAAGCTTCGGCATTCTGCCGGTACAAGACACCATTTGCAGGGTCGGCGGCAATAAAACCATCGCGGATTGCATCAACCATCAGGGCCGCGTTAGTAAAATCGAGCCAGACATGCGGATCCATACCATTTCGATCATGATGATTGCCGTGATCATGCTCGTCATCGTCCACACCGGCTTGGTACGTAACCCGCTCACCGGCATTGACAACCCGGAGGGTGCGACTGTCAATGCCGGTAATAATTTTTTCCGCCCACGGCTCCATATATTTGTTCGTATAGATAAACAGCCCCGCATGGCTGATCCTGATCATATCTTCCGGCTTCGGTTCAAACGTATGCGGTTCGACACCGGCGGGAAGCAGCATGGTCACGTGCGCCTTTTCGCCGCCAATCGTACGGGCAAAGTCGTACAGCGGAAACAGGGTCGTGACCACCTGCAATCCATGAGGCGTTACTTCGGTTTTTTTGTTACAGCCCGCGGTACCCAGCGCGACGCAACAAAATATGAATACAGTTGCAACTATAATTCGAATCTTCATAGTGTGATTGTTTTACTCCTGTACGTCCCTCAGCCGGATTCCTTCGGGTAGAATTGAGATTTTACCCTCTTTGTACAGCCCCCCTACCGCCTTTTTAAAACTCTTCTTGCTTAAACGAAGCAGGTTGGCAATGGCTTCGGGAGAGCTCTTGTCGGTCAAGGGGAGAAAACCGTCATGGGCCGCAAGGGCAACCAGGATAATCGAACAATCCTTTGCCGTTTCCTGAAATCCATTTTTACGGAGAGTAACATCAACCTTGCCATCATCCCGTATTTTTTTCACATAACCGCGCAGACGCTCTCCGCAAGCCGGCTTGACAACCATTTCGGTATGAAAAATCAGTCCGCTGAAACTGTTGTTGATGATGACTTTGGCGCCCAGATCGGTGCAGGCATACACCTGCAGTTCGACTTCCGCGCCCTCCGACAATGAGCCGTCCACCGGTCGGATAAATTTATCCAGCTTGGCAGATGCCGCAATCCGGCCGCTGGAATGCAAATAGACGTATACCAGTACCTGATCCCCGCGTCTGACCGGTTCAATCTGCTCACCAAACGGCAGCAGAAGATCCTTTTCCAACCCCCAGTCAAGGAACGAACCGACCGTAGTCGCCTCCTTGACCTTAAGAAGCACAAACTCCCCTACTACGGCGCGCGGTTTTCTGGTTGTGGCGGTCAAACGCCCTTCAGAATCGACATATACGAAAACGTCAAGTGATGTGCCTGGCGCCGCCTCTTTGGGAACAAGCCGCAAAGGGAGCAACACATCCCCGTTATCTGATGAAAAAACTGCTCCGGAAGCGGTAATGCGGGCAATGGTAAGTTGATTGTAGTTCCCGACAGAAAGCATATTTCCCCCTACTCTTGATAGCGCCACTTGAAATTGACGGTCTTGCACTCGGGCATGACTCTTCTGAACAGGTTCAAACCCTCCTCAGTAGCATTGATACCACTACAGGTAAGCCATTTCAGGCCTGGAATCAGAGCTAAATTATAAATCCCGGCATCTCCGATGGCGGTATGGTAAATCGAGATACGCTGCAAGGAGACCAACGGACGGAGAAGCGCCAGCCCCTGGTCGCTGATCCTGGTGTCGGAGAGGTAGAGTTCCTCAAGTCCGGCCAGGTGTTCAAGATGAGATAAGATGGTATCATCGCAATTATAGAGGAACAGCGATTGAATATCGTTAGGCTGAAGTTCTTTCAGGAACGTGGTATCAATGGCATTGTCCACTTTCACATCGAGCCGAAGCGAAGTATCAAGAAAAATTTCCTTGACGCCACATGCCATACCGATTCGTTGCCAGTCACGAAAATCGATTGAAGAAGCTTTACGGATATAGAGTATCCCGCAGTTTTGCCCGGAAGGAAAGCGAACCATCCGCGTTTCAACCGGGGCGTTTCCGGCTGTGCCGGCAGCTTCCACGGTCTCACCGCGCAGGGTGGCAAGGCGACGCCGGATTCTGGCGATATCAGCTTCGACGGTAACGGACATTTCTGCAAGAAGGTCAACATTATCGGCCAACGCATCATGCACTCTCAACTTGAAATGATAAATATCGGATTGTCTTAGTTCTTCGATCTGACGAACGACCGCATGAATGTTTTGTTGAACGGCAGCAATCTGGCGAATGACGCGCACAAGTTCAAGCGCAACATCAATCTCAGACCCGCGTGATACCGGTGCCTGTTCCCACTCACTCAAAAGGTCGATCAGCACCTGCCGGTTTCCGGACTGATATGCTTCGTTGGCAAGCGCCATCAGTTCCTGCCGGCGCAAACGATCACTCTCGCCGGCGGCAAGATCCGGGTGCACCGCCTTTGCAACACCTCGATACAGCGACTTAAGGCTGAGGTTTGCCCCGTTTTGCGGAACTTCTTCATCATCCAGCAGATCAGTTGTATGCTGGAAGTGAGTAAAAGATTGCGACTGTTTATTCTGTGACTCTTTAAATGGCTCGGAAACAGCCTCTCCGAGAAGGCCTTTTAATTGCCATTCAAGATCTTCCAGAGTCTGAATGCGAACACCAAGAATATCCTCATATACCTGTTCAAATATCCTGATATCGGATTTAAGAAGGCGATATTCCTGTTCTCGTTGCAAAAGCTCGCCCTTTACCGTTGCCAACTGCAGATATTTATGTTCCAGCTCGATTTCTTCAGGAGTTTTCAGCCGACTTTTGAAAGGGGTCATGACAGGCACCCCGATAACGATTTTTCACGCACCTCACGGGCAAGCGGCAGTGTAATCCGACGATTTTGAGCCATCGAAAAACGGTAAAGCTGATGAAATGATGTTATCAAAGCACCAACCTCTCGACTGGTAGTCGCCAGAATATAGTCAACAACATCTTCCGGTATCCTGATTTGATGATCATCAGCAACTTTTCTGATGATCATTCTCCGTGAGTTGTCATCCGACGTATCAAGGCGGGCAACAAGACCCCAAAGCAGCCGCGATGTCAAATGTTCATCCATGGTGGATAATTCACGCGGTGGTGGTGCTCCCGCCATGGCAATCGTGCGTCCTGAAGTATGGAAATCATTAAAAAGCTGCCACAGAGCGCGCCGCAAATCGGGATCATCCGGCATCTGGTGCAAATCGTCCACGACCAAACCACCGGCAGCGGAAAATGTTGCCATGAGGTGCTCCGGACTCAGTGGCTCGCTGAGTGAAAGATAGGGAAAATTGGTACCGGCAATGGAACGTAATAAGTGGGTTTTTCCGGACCCCGAAGGACCATACAGATAAAGCAGGCACTCGTAATCGGAAGGATCGGCAATCCGGAGCGCAAAGCGGAGTGCCGCCACATTGCCTTCACAGACAACAAAGCTGTCAAAACTGAAACTCGGAGTAACGGGAAATTCAAAGAACTGTTGCATATTAAAACAAATTCGCCTGGGAGGATTCCGGAGCGAAACGGTCAAAATGAAGGTAGGCAGCACGAGTTGCCACCCTGCCGCGCGGGGTGCGATTAATGAAACCGTTCTGAATTAGAAACGGCTCGTAAACATCCTCGATAGTATCACTCTCTTCACTGATTGCCGCGGCAATCGTGTCCAAGCCTACCGGTCCCCCCCCAAACTTGTCGATAATCGTCAATAAAATCATGCGATCCATCTGATCAAACCCCATTGCATCAATTTCAAGCAGCTTGAGAGTCTCCCGAACAACCGTAAGAGTGATAATACCATCGGCTCGTACCTGGGCATAATCACGGACACGACGCAACAGGCGGTTGGCAATACGAGGAGTTCCCCTGCTCCGGCGGGCCAGCTCGGATGCCCCCTGCGGGTCTATTTCCATACCAAGAAGGCCGGACGAGCGACAGATAATGGTGGCGAGTTCATCATGCGTGTAGAATTCAAGTCGCGATATGACGCCGAAACGATCACGAAGCGGCGAAGAGAGAAGACCGGCCCGTGTAGTGGCGCCTACCAGCGTGAACCGTGGCAGATCAAGTTTGATCGAGCGGGCGCTCGGCCCCTGACCGATAATGATATCGAGCTGGTAGTCCTCCATCGCCGGATACAGGATCTCTTCCACAATATGGGAAATCCGGTGGATTTCGTCGATAAAAAGGACGTCATGAGGTTCAAGGTTAGTGAGAATCGCGGCCAGATCGCCGGGACGCTCAATAACCGGCCCCGAGGTAGACTTGATATTTACGCCCATTTCACAGGCTATTATATTGGCGAGCGTTGTTTTTCCAAGTCCGGGTGGCCCATATAACAGGACATGATCAAGAGCTTCACCACGCCCCCTGGCGGCATCTATGAACAGCCGCAGATTTCCCTTGATCTTTTCCTGGCCGATGTAGTCATCGAAAGAGCGGGGACGGAGGGTAGTGTCATACTGGGAGTCATCGTCCCGTTTTTCAGGAGTAATAGTGCGGGATTGCATTATTGCTCCGACGTGCCGACCAGCGATTGTATCCCGGCAACCGTCAGTGCTGCATCTGCCTGAAAACCGTCCGCCATCCGTTTGAAGGAAGCCTTTCCAGACAACACTTCGTTTTCACCGATTACAACGCAATAGCGGGACTTGAGCTTGTCGGCGCGGCGCATCTGACTCTTCAGGCTTTTTCCTTCATAATCCATCTCGACGCGAACTCCAGATTTCAGCAAACCAGCCATCAGACGAAAAGCAACATCCCGTTCCCCTACCCCCATTGTTGCGATAAAGAGATCCGGAAATGAACAAAACTCCTGACCGCCTAGAAGCAGTGCAACCCTCTCAAGCCCCATCGCAAAACCGATCCCTGGTATAGCCGGACCCCCTAATTGCGAGATCAGACCATCATATCGCCCCCCGGCGGCAACTGCCGATTGTGAACCGAGCAATCCGGTCACCATCTCAAAAGTTGTGCGGGTATAGTAATCAAGGCCCCGTACCATGCGGGAATTAATGTCGTAGCGGGTTTGTGAAAGGTCAAGATAGCGGCGTACAGTGGTGAAATGCTCGTCACAGCCGCTGCAAAGATGTTCCAGCACCGATGGCGCCCCCGCCGTTGCCTCGACACAGCCCGGCACCTTGCAGTCAAGGGTGCGAAGTGGATTGGTCGCAAAGCGCCGCTTGCAATCCTCACAGAGATGCGCGATTCGTTCTTCCAGAAAGCTGCGCAACGCCGCGCGGTAGGCGGGGCGACACTCAGGACACCCGAGGGAATTTATCTGAAGCGATGGCTCGGTCAAACCGATCTCATTAAAAAAAGAAACCAACATGTTCAAGACCTGAGCGTCAGCCAGTGGATCATGGGCACCGGTTAATTCGGCGCCAATCTGGTGAAACTGCCGGTAGCGACCTTTTTGAGGACGCTCATAACGAAACATCGGCCCCAGGTAGTATAATTTTGAGACCGGATCCTGAGCATACATTTTATGTTCGATGAACGCACGCATGACTCCGGCAGTTCCTTCCGGTCTCAGCGTAACGCTGTTCTCACCCTTATCGATAAAGGTGTACATCTCTTTTTCGACGATATCGGTCGCATCACCGATCGAGCGGCAAAACAGCTCGGTTTTCTCCATAACCGGAACCCGAATTTCACCAAAGCCGTTACGTTCAAAGACACGGCGAGCCGTTTGTTCGATATAGTGCCACCGACCGGATTCATCAGGCAGAATATCATTAAACCCCTTGACTGCTGTGAGTGCCACAAATCACCTCATTAAATTAATAACACATAAATTGATGCAGAACGCCAAAACCCGGATTACATTTTTGATACTATGCGCCGGATACAGTTTTTTCCCGATGTTTTGCCGACATACATGGCCTTGTCGGCCATTTCAAGCAGATCTTCCTTTGATGTCGCGTCATCAGGACAGCAGGCATACCCAATGCTGCTGGTCAGTTGAATGACCTCCCCGTCAGTGCCGTAAAAATAATGGGCCTCAACTTTGCTTCGAATACGTTCGGCAACTAACCCAGCCGTCTCACAGGTCGTTTCGACGAGTAGGACGGTATATTCATCCCCCCCGTACCGAATAACGATATCAACATCTCGGACGGACTTTTTGATCAATGCACCGAATTCCGCCAGGACGCGACTGCCGACAAGATGTCCATACGCGTCATTTACCTGCTTGAACGCATCAACATCGATAAATAGCACCGCCAGATAAGAAGAGTACCGTTCAACCCGTTTGATTTCACGGTCAAGAGCAATATCAAGATAGCGATGGTTATAGAGACCACTGACATCGTCAATAAACAACAGATCTTTAGCCTGGGAAAATGTCTCCGCGTTTTCAAAGGCGCCGAGAGATTGTTCAATCAGGAACAGAATATTCTTTCTGCATGCCATGACATCAGGCAATACCGATGAGGGAGAGTTTAAAAGCACAATCATGCCGAACAATGCGGCATGATTGTAAACCGGTATCAGCACGGCTTCGGTAAAACCTTCGGAGCGGAATATCTTTGAAAGTTCCAGGTGCCGGGTATCGAATCCAGCTGCCGAAGCAAGCTGTGCAGTGATCTCCTCTAAGAGAGTACACCCCAGCTCCACAGAAATTCCTTTGGCTATTTTGAGTTCGATGGTACCTGCTACGACAAAAAAACCGAGAGCAGAGTTCACTCCGACTTCACGGGCAATCGCTTCAACGAACAGCTGGTATAAATGTTCCCGATCCAGACAGCCGGCAATGGACTGACTGGCGCGTAACAGAGAAAGCATTCGTTTCAGTTCATCATTTTCGTCCAGAAGATGACGCTGCTGGATACACTTGGCAACAGAATATTTGAACTCATCGGGATTAACCGGTTTAACGAGGTAATCGCGAGCACCATGCTTCAAGGCATATATTGCCGACTCCAGATTCGCATTGCCGGTAACCATGATGACATCGACGGTCGGATGGTTTTCACGAACATACGACAAGATTTCAAGACCACTGATGTCAGGCATGACCAGATCGGTAATTACCAGCGAATACTGCCCTTTGGCAAGCATATCGAGCCCGTCTCTCCCGCAGGAAACTGCCTCAACCAGATACCCTTCCGCCAGCAGCAGTTTGGAGTACATTTCCCGAAAAAAACAGTCATCTTCTACTAACAGGATCGTATCCATATAACATCGCTCAATAAATGAAATCGCACAGAACTATGCTATCTATGTACTCTATTTTCCGGTGTGGAGTCAATGTCATTCGGGCTTGCAAGGGGTTGAAACGGACCAGTGGATACCATCGGTAACCAGCTCAATTGTGCCGTCACGATCAGTGCGATAGAGCGGAACCCTCTTAGACCGCAATAAATCAATTGTCCGCGGCGCGGGAAGTCCGAAACGGTTACCGGCTCCGGCAGAAACCAGAGCCAGTTTCGGATGCACACGCTCAAGAAAATCATCGGACGTTGAGAAGCGACTGCCATGATGACCAACCTTGAGAACGGTTGATTTTAATTCCTGATGTCCGTCAATAATCCGCTGTTCTGTCTCAAAACCTGCATCGGCACAAAATATCATACTAAAGGTACCATACCTGAGCCGAAAAACGAGCGACTGTTCATTGACGTTCGACTCACTACTGTCTCGTGTCAGAGTGGATTTATCAGGAGAAAGCACCGTGACAATTACCGGACCGGGCAGTGTGAATACATCTCCGGCAGCAACGGTACGTCGTGGCACCTTCTTCATAGTCAGCGCAGTCACAATTTCCGGAGTCACACTCGCAACACTCCAGAATTCACCTACGTCAAAATTGTTGATGACAAACGGGAGACCACCACTATGATCGGGGTGATCATGAGTTGCTATCATCCTGTCAATCCGCCCGATATGCAAGGTTCCCAATGCCGGTGCCAGTACCTGCCTGCCAAAATCGTGACCGGTATCATGCAGATAACCTCCGCCATCCACAAGCAGTGTCGAGCCGTCCGGAAGTCGTATCAGTATGGATTCACCCTGCCCTACACTGAGCATGGTAATGTGCAGGCGTCCATCGATATCGGTTGCAACGTAAATATGGAGAACAACGGCACAGATCGGGATCGACAGTCCCAAAACCAGGCGTAGCGACTTGTTCGTCACAAATGTCATACCGGTCATGAACAGGAGAAAAAAGAGCATATCCCAGCCGGTAATGCCATGAAATGTAAGTACCGGAAGGGAATTACACCACACGATAAACCGGTTCGAAAAAACAACACACTCTGCCGCAGGCCAGAGTAATAGTGAAGCAGCCGACGGAAACAGGGTCATGAACGGCAAGGCCATGAAACCGGCAAGCACCGCTCCATACCCAAGAAGCGGTACAATCAGGAAATTGGTCAGAATACCGTTGAACGAAGCAATTTTAAAAACAAACAGCACCGGGAGCACTGTTACGCTTGATGCGACGACAGACGCCGCAATAAACTGGATCAGACTGCGCAGCCAGAGGGAAGAAACAGATGCAATACGTTTCGTAATCAGCGGAACAGCGGCAAGAATTCCCCACAAAGATATAAATGAGAGTTGAAATGATATATCAAAAAGCGTTGGCGGATTGATTGCTACAAGAAAAAACGCCGAAAACAGAAGCGTATTGATTGAATCCCGTTCTCGCTCGGCAAAAAGTGCCATGGCAAAAACAATCAGCATAATAACCGAACGAGCCGTTGCCGGGGCTGAGCCGGAAAGAAACAGGTATGACACCATTGCCGGAACGGCTATCATCAATGCAATTCTACGAACGTTCCAGTGGAGCGCCGGATATTCAAAACGGGTGAGAAACCATATCACCAGCACGGTAATAAATGCCGCAATAATGCCAACGTGAAAACCGGATATTGACAAAATATGGTTGACACCCGCCCTGGTATAGTCATTGGCAAGATCGAGAGGGATCCTTCTCTGGTCTCCAATGAGCAATGCCGTCAATACGGAAGAAGTACGCTCATCAGGAACCGCAGATCGGATACCGTCACCCAGATACCGTGCATTCTGATCAACAGTGCGCTGCCAGGATTCCACCGCCGCAGCACGGATAAGCACAATCTCTCCTTGCGAAGCGACTCGTCCGACTGCAGATACCCCCTGGAACGCAAGATAACGGGAATAATCGAACTCGCCGGGAAGCCCGAGAAGGCGCGGGATTGAGATACGGGAGGTGAAGCGGATCCGGTCCCCACGTGTCAATGTAACATCTCCCGTACTGACATTCAGCAGCAGAACTCCGGACGCACATTCCACCTGTTTTTCCCTGATAGTACACTCAACCTGAACAGTCAGTCGTGCGCCTTCGGAAGCAACTGAAGGTCGATCCGAGATAATGCCTTCAATAGTTAGTGGGATGTCAGATGCTTTAGACCTGATTGAGTCTCGGGATATTTCAGGAGAGAGCCACGGATGAAGGGCGCATAGACCCCAGACAAAAAAGAACAACGCAGAACAGATAGAAAAAGGTACCGAATACGAAAGGATACCGGCAAGCACCAGACAGGAAAAAATGGCAATCGTGGAAGACATGTCACAATAATAGCCGGTGAATACAGACAGCACCATACCGGTCGTCACGCAGATAAAGGGGATAAGGAATGGCCATCGTCTCGACATGAACGATTATCCGGACGTTATAAGGCACGGCATGAATCCTCCCGAACAGTCGAAAGGGGGCAGAATGGAATAACAAACAGCGCTTCAAAATATATCATAGGTTATGCTGCTTGAAAACATTCCAATTGAATGATAGAAGAGTACAGTAGGTAGTCTGCTTCCCACCGAACAAGATGAGGGTATCTTCAGGATGAATTCGGATCTTGCCATATCTGACGTAGTCGGTCAATTTGCCGAATCGGAATTGCGTAAATTTTTTCGCGCGGCCGAGATTGGCTTAAATCAAATTCTGATTACCGACAACAACGGTATTATCGAATATGTCAACCCGGCTTTTTGCCTGGTAACTGGCTACACCTCCCATGAGGTTGTCGGCAAGACTCCGACTATTCTCAAGTCCGATCGAATGTCAGCCGCTTTTTATCAACGTTTGTGGAAATTCCTGCATTCCGGTCTCGAATGGCGTGGAGAGTTTTTCAATCGTCGTAAAAACGGCGCCTACTATCTTGAACGAGCAGTGATTTCCGCAATTAAATCCAATGACGGATCAATATCCCATCTCGTCAAAGTATCCGAGGATATTACCGAGCAGCAACAGTCTGAAGAGCACCAACAGCGTCGCATCAAACTGATTGAATCGATCAACAACGCTAATTTAAATTTTATGGCTCATGGCAATCTGCGGCAAATGTCAGAAATTATTCTTGAAACGTGCATGACGATTACCAGTTCCTCCCTGGCAATTCTGTGCGAAATGCTTCCGAACGGTAATGCCGGCATACTGGCATTATCCATGACTTCGATTGACCCTGTTGTGGGATTTCAGGAGATTCAATATGAGTTCCTGCGTCATGGTCACTATGAAATTCCCCTTCATGAGTCACTTCTGATGGCTCCGAGTACCGAAAACAGAGTTATCGTAGTTAACTCCCCCGACGAAAACCATTGGCATGCCTGCACATGTCGTATCTGTTCGGCCACTGTTTCGACCTTTGCCGGTTTTCCCCTGAAAATAGGTTCTTCTGTAATCGGCATGATCGGCCTTGCAAACAGTGAAAAAGGCTATTCGCATAACGATATTACCGATCTTGAGGCCTTTTCTCACTCATGCGCTCTTGCTATTTCTGCTGCCCGAGCGGAAACCATTCGTAAATCCACGCTGGATCAACTCCGACAGTCCCAAAAGATGGAAGCAATCGGCCAACTTGCGGGAGGCATTTCTCACGATTTCAATAATTTGTTAACCGTTATTACCGGATACAGCACGCTTGCCCTGCAAAAAGCTGGGCCCGACCACCCAGCGGCACAAGATATCGCGCAGGTAATCAACGCCGGTGAACGGGCAACCTCGCTTATTCGTCAATTGCTGGCTTTCGGTCGCCGCCAGATACTCGATCCGCAGCCTATAAATGTAAATATTTTTATTGCCAGTATTCACAAAATTCTTTGTCGTCTTATCGGAGAAAATATTTCTCTTACTACGCAGCTTTCGCCGGAAATCAGCCTGGTACTTGCAGATCAGAGTCAGATAGAGCAGATAATAATGAATCTCGTCATCAATGCCCGAGACGCCATGGAGCGGGGCGGAACCATAACAGTTGGAACCACCAACCAAACCATTGATTCTACCTTTGTCCGTAATAACCGTGGCGCAATTGAGGGTGATTATGTTGTTATTTCGGTTCGTGATACCGGCATGGGGATGAGCGAAGAAACCATTGCCCGAATATTTGAACCATTTTTCACCACTAAAGCGGAATCGGGAACCGGCCTTGGGCTCGCAACCGTGTACGGAATTGTAAAACAGAACAATGGCTATATTCGGGTACTCAGCCAGATAGGTATAGGTACCGAGTTTAAAGTATATATCCCGCAACTCCTTAAAATACAGCAAGAACATGCGACTAATAATCAAGTAGTTAACACACTGAAGCCGGTTCGAGGTGAAGGATTGATACTGGTAGTTGAAGATGAACCGACCGTTCTTGACCTGGCTGCCGTTTCACTCCGTTCTCACGGTTATGACGTGCTGACGGCGAGAAGTCCTCAGGATGCGCTCAGAATTTTTGATCGGACCGGCGAAAAAATCAGTCTCGTTCTGACTGATATCATGATGCCTGACATGTCCGGTCCTGAAATGACCAGGATAATGCGTCTGAAACATCCTGATATCAAACTGCTGTTTATGTCCGGATACTCCGAGGAAAAGATTGACGCTCTTGATTTTCCGAACGAAAAAATTCATTTTATGACAAAGCCGTTCGGCCCCGCAGATCTTGCTAAAGTTGTGCACGAATGCCTGTTAATAAAAACCACCACACATGGAGAACAAAAAGAATGAGGGAACATATTCTGATTGTTGATGATGAAGAGATGATACGGGATTTACTTTCTTCCGCCTTGACACAGGAAGAGTATATTTGTCATCAAGCGCCAAATGTCGATGAAGCATTTGTTCTTCTTGGGGAACAGCCGGTTGATCTTGTCATTTCCGATATAATGATGCCGGGGAGAAGCGGAGTAGAATTACTGCGCGACCTGAAAAAAGTGGATCCGGATATCGCAGTTTTGATGATTACGGGGCTCTCTGACATGAATACCGCGATGGAATGCGTACATCTTGGAGCTGATGACTATATAACCAAGCCGTTCGGTATCAATCGAGTGGTACTGACTGTTAAAAACCTGATTGAGCGGCGCTGCCTAGCTCTGGAAAAAAAGAATTATCAGGTGAGTCTTGAGTTCAAAGTAATGGAGCAAACGGCCCAAATTAGAAAAACCATGAGTGAGCTTTCCAGTGCCTACGACAACACCCTGACGGCACTGGTAAAAGCTCTTGATGCTCGCGAGAGGGAGGTTGGTTCTCATTCGGAACGGGTGATGAATTATACCGCTTTTCTGGGGGCAAAGCTCGGGATGGCAGGCAGGGAGCTTCAGGAATTATCAAAGGGCGCGCTGCTGCACGATATCGGAAAAATCGGCATCTCCGATAATATACTGCTCAAACCGGGCAATCTTGACGATACCGAATGGATAGAAATGCGCAGACATCCGCAAGTTGGGTACGCCATTTTGTCAGAAATCGATTTTTTACGGATACCAGCCGAGATCATCCTCACCCACCATGAACGGTTTGACGGCACCGGATATCCGAAAAAACTCAAAGGGGAGCAGATTCCGATAGGATCCCGTATTTTTGCCCTGGTTGACACGCTGGATGCCATGACATCGGATCGCCCGTACCGCAGGGCACTTCCCTTTGCCAGGGTTACCGAGGAGCTTATCAAATTTCGGGGTGCTCAATTCGACCCCGCCATTACTGACCTGTTCCTTTCGATCCCACGGAAACATTGGGAGGAATGTGCCGGAAAACATTTTATATAAAAAAACGGGGTCGGACGAATCCGCACCCCGTGGCAGGAAGAAACCGGAAATGCAACTTACTCTTCATACTCTTCTTCATCACCATAGGAAAGCTTCTCCAGCGAGAATTCATCACCATCTCCATCAACATCTTCATCATCCGTATCCGCATCACTTTCATCCGCTCTATAACGTTCCTGAGCCCTGAGCTCATCATCGGCTATTTTTTCAAAACGTTCCAGCAGAACAGGGCTTGTACAAAAACGCTCTTTCCTGAAACTGCATGAACTCAATTCGCACAGATCGAATAATTGAATTTCACTGCAAAGGCGCTGGGGCATACTATCAGGTTCAGTCACGCAATCAGACATGGTAGCCATCCCTTTTAACAGGTTCCGTTCAAGTATTCCGCTGCCTTGGCTACATCCTCCTTGCAACCGATATAGACCGGACAACGCTGATCAAGACCTTCAGGAATAATATCAAGTATCGGAATTTCACCATTCGTAGCGGAGCCGCCGGCCTGCTCAATCAGAAACGCCATCGGGTTAAGCTCAAACAACAAGCGCAACTTGCCATTGGGTGCATCGCTGAGCGCCGGATACATAAAGAGTCCCTTCCCCTTCATCAGAACCTGATTAATATCCGGTACAAACCCGCCTGAATACCGTAACTTTGCCCCCTTATCTTCCAAATAGCGGATAAAGAGCTCATTCCCCTCACTGTATTTCTTACGCAAACCACCAGGAGAATACATATCACCGGAAGGCTTCATCTGAATGTTTTCACGGGTGAGAGTATATTCCATAAGCTGATTCATGGTGAATTCATATACTCCCTTGCCGACCGAATAAACCATCGAGACGCGAGGACCGTACAGGATATAAACAGCGCCAACCATTTTTCGTCCGGGCTGAAGCAGATCATTCCCCTGATAGATGCCGACAATGGTTCCAACCGCCAGGTTTACGTCAACCAGTGAAGAGCCATCAAGAGGATCGTAGGCAACGGAAAACATTCCCTGCGGGTTGCTGGTAACCTGAAAAATTTCCTCCATCTCTTCAGATGCTATGTTGCATACTACCCCTGAATGTTGGAGACGTTTGCGCATGATACGATCGGAGAGGACATCAAGGGCAAGCTGCTCTTCACCGTACAGGTTAGAAGTTCCAGCCACACCCAGATCACCGGTTCGAACTGCGTTGATTACATATTTACTTGCTTCGGCAATTTCACAAATAAGATGGACAAGATTGCCGCTGATATTCTGATCACGCAAATGCTGACGCAGATCAATCTGAAATTTCGTCTTGCCTGCCTGACTGTACATGCTTCCTCCGAGCTGATGGAATGAGAATTTTACTACACCAAACATACTGAAAACAATCTGTTTTAGCAATACTAAAAAAGTTCGTCGTTTTAAATAATCTCATCGAAATTCAGACAGTATACACCGAACCATCACGCAACAGCTCAACACCTGAAATCGCTATCCCTCCTATTTCCTCAAAAATACGGTCAAAATATTGCGGTTTGGGGTGGGTTATCAGGATTCGTTTCGGTAAGACCTCTATCTTTGCAAGCTCTTCAACCAGCATGGATGGGGTTAAATGTTTCGTCAGGAGAGCCATCGACCTCATTGAGTCGGGAAAAGATACTTCTACAATTAACACATCCGCACCGGAACAGTACTTCCATATCTCCTCGGTCGGACCGGTATCTCCGGTATAAACGAGTGTTTTACCACCCGATTGAACCTGGTATCCCACAGTAGGGACCGTGTGATTTACCGGAATAGCCGTAATCCTGTAATCGTTCACCATCTGCGCCTGATACGGTACAATGGTTTTCAACGTAATAACAGGATTTCCTGCGGAAAGAATTTTAGTGAAATCCGGCCAGATGATATTGTTAAAAAGATTGTTCTGCAACGCTGCAATGACTTCATCGGTAGCATGAACGGCAACCGAGTGGGGTTGATTTCGTATGATAATGTTATCAGCAAGAGCCGGAATACTTCGAATGTGATCAAGATGAGTATGGGTAATAAAAATAGAATGGATTTTCATCTGCTCTTCTTCGTTCAACACCGAACCAATCGTTCCGGCATCAAGGAGCAGTTGATCATCAAGCAAAAAAGCAGGCGGTCTGAAGTCAGGTAATTCTGCGCCTGCACATCCCAGGACACGCAATTTCATAGCCACTCTCCGGTACCAGCAATTCGTGAATATTCCATAATGTATTCTCTTAACATTATTACCCGCCAAAGTCATCTCTAATTCTGGTTTTACAGTAAAGATAAAATGATGTCGACAAGCAGAAATGGCGAATGCTTATGAAGTTTCATACTGAACATGCTGAATAACCCTTGAGATATGTGGTAAATCTGCTACTCTTGCACGAGTTACTTTTCCGTAAACAGGATGTTGCCATGCCTCAGGAAACAGACGCATTACGACTACAACTTGAATATCGCAAGCGGCTGATGGACAAGATCAACGAAATCCACTCCGCCGACAACCTCAACACCATCCTGATTCATATCAAGGACAGCATTGCCGGACTGTTCAATGCCGAACGAATAACCATCTATCTTGCTGATGCCAAACGTAACCTGCTGATATCGAAAGTAATGAGCGGCACAGAAGTCAAGCAGATCGTGGTACCGGCCAGCGATGCAAGCCTTGCCGGTTACTGCGCAATTAATGGCGCCATCATCAACATTAAGAATGCCTATGATCCGCATGAGCTGAAAATGATCGGCAGCAATCTGAAGTTTGACGACAGCTGGGACAAGAAAACCGGCTTCGTTACCAAACAGGTTCTGTGTGTACCGATGAAGTTTCAAAAAACCCTGATCGGCGTCATCCAGATCATAAACAAAAAAGGGGATATTCCCTATGATGATATCGATATAAGCTACGCCGTAGAACTTGCTACCTCGCTTTCAATCGCCGTTCACAACATATATCGGCTTTCGGTTACCACCAAGGTCGTTCGACATAAAGAACGCTATAATTATCTGCTGGATAAGAATCTCGTTGACGACAAACTTCTGGAAAAAGCATCATCCCATCCCGATGTCGAAAAATCGGGCATGGATACCGTTCTGATGCACGACTTCGGGATCAGCAAAGAGGATATGGCAAAGAACCTCTCCTTCTATTTCGGTACCGAATTTATCGGTTATGACCCGTTGGCACAGCCGCTTGACGATGAATTACTCTGGAGGGTAAAACCGGATCGGCTCAATAAGGAGTGGTGGGTTCCATTCAAGATTGAAAACGGAATTCTGCATATCATAATTGACGATCCTGCCGATCTCAGGCGCCAGGATATGCTTAAATTCGTGTACCCCGAATACAAACGGATCAGTTTTATCGGCGCATTCCGTGATGATATCCTGGGCTATATCAATCTGTTTTACCACCACGGTTCTTCCGGCAACTCCGAAGGGAGCATCGACGATATTCTGAACAAATTCGATTCCAGCGATGACCCGGAAATCGAGACGGAATCACAGAAGGTTTCGGAGCAGGACAGCGTTATCGTTCAATTGGTCAACAAGATTATTATCGATGCTGTTAACAACAAGGTTTCTGATATTCATATCGAACCATTCCCCGGCAAAGAGGATGTTCAGGTGCGAATGAGGATTGACGGGCGTTGCAAGGTCTATCAGAAAATTCCCTATAAATATAAATATGCCATTCCATCGCGCATCAAGATTATGTGTAACCTTGACATATCCGAGCGCCGCAAACCACAGGACGGCAAGATCGATTTCAAGAAATTCGGCCCGCTCGATGTGGAGCTGCGCGTCGCGACTGTGCCGACTGCCGGTCAGCTTGAAGATGTCGTCTTGCGCGTACTTGCATCAGGGGAGCCGATTCCCTACGACAAGCTCGGACTTACCGAGCGCAATTCCCGCGTAATGGATGCCTGTGTCAAAAAACCCTATGGACTTATTCTTGTCGTCGGGCCGACCGGATCAGGTAAAACGACAACGCTCCATTCGGCCATCTCGGTCATAAATACGATCGATACGAAAATATGGACGGCTGAAGACCCGGTTGAAATAACCCAACGCGGCCTGCGACAGGTCCAGGTACACCCCAAAATCGGCTTTACCTTTGCTGCCGCCCTCCGTTCATTCCTCCGCGCCGACCC
>CAIYZD010000768.1 GCA_903930585.1 uncultured Geobacteraceae bacterium
ACCGACAAGGACAAGCAGAGCGGCATGCTGATGTATGTTCCCGTCTACCACAATGAAATGCAGATAAACACCGTAGCAGAGCGACGTGCGGCTTTAATCGGTTTCACGTATAGCCCCGTCAGGATGAATGACTTCGTGATCGCTGCTCTTAAAAACTTTCCGGAAGATATCGCCTTCACAATGAACGTCGGCAGCGGTTCGCCGGCAGATACTCTCATGTTCAGTTCTGTTTTGGCGGATAATCGTACAGTGCCTGAACAGTACAAAGCGGCGCTCAGTAAGACGACAACAGGCCAGGCGTATGGCTGCGCCTGGACATTTACCTTCACGACACTTCCCGCTTTCGACAAGGAGCTGGGGCGCAGTAAATCATATCTGGTCCTGATTGCCGGCATGCTCTTCAGCACTCTTTTATCAAGCCTGCTGTTTCTGATGGTGAAAAACAGAAGCCGGACGATTGAGAGTACGAAAGAAAACCTGCGACAAAGCAATTCCTATCTTGACAGTCTTTTCAGCAACACCAATGCACCCATAATCGTCTGGGACACTAACTTCAGGATTACCCGCATCAGCAAGGCTTTCGAGGGACTTCTCGGGCGCACGAGCGATACCGCTCTCGGCAGTGATATCAGGTTGCTTTTCCCCCACGACCAGATTGATCGCTCTATGGGGCTTATTAAAAGGGTCCTTGCCGGAGAACACTGGGATACGGTCGAAATACCGATCCTTCATAGTAACGGCACTGTCAGCATTGTTTTATGGAATTCGGCGACAATTTATGCGGGGGACGGCACAACCCCGGTAGTGGCAATTGCCCAGGGGTACGACATCACCAAACGCACAGTGGCTGAGAATACACTGTACGTTAGAGAACTTTATATTTCATCACTGGTTCAGGCACTTCCCGACATTATTTTCGTACTGGATTCAGCCGGTGTTTTTATTGATTGTTCAGGAGGAAATCTTGACGATTTTGCGATGCCGAAAGAAATGCTTCTCGGGAAAAGCATATTTGAGGTATTGCCACGAGACCTGGCTGTGCAGATCAAAAATGGTATTACAGCGGTTTTGCAGCAGCAGGAAACAGGTATCATTGAATATGAACTGCCGCTTGCACAAGGCGCAGCTTTTTTTGAATGCGAAATAGTGGCTTTGGACGAATCAAAAGTGCTTGCCATATCCCACAACATCACTGAACGCAAAAAGGCAGAAGAAAAGCTGTGGCAAAGCGAAGCAAACCTCAACTATGCTCAGACTATCGCCAAGTTAGGTAGTTGGTCTATCGACATTGCCACCGGTAGATTGGAATGGTCAAAAGAAACCTATCGAATGTTTGGCCGCAAAGAAAATTCTCTTGTCACTCTGGCAGATTTTATCAACGTTACTCACCCTGATGACCAACAGATTGTAATGTCTGCATGGGAAGCTTCAATGGCTACCAAGACCCCGTATACGGTAGATCATCGTATTGTAGTGGGCAGTAAAATACTCTGGGCAAGGGAGCGGGTGCAGCTTGAATGGGATGCTCAAGGTCAACCTCTCTCCGGTACGGGAACCGTACAGGACATAACTGATCTAAAAGAAGCAGAGCTTGCACTTATAAGACAGGAGCGGTTTACCCGCTCGACGCTTGACGGACTGAGTGCTCATATCTGCGTACTAAATGCACACGGTATGGTTATCGCAACTAACCTGGCGTGGGATTCCTATGGTGCGGCAAATGGCGCTGCTGAGGGGACATGCGGCGTAGGCACAAACTATCTGGAGGTGTGTCGAGTCACCACGGAGGAAGAAAAAAATGACTTCGAGGAATTCCGTGCAGCTATCAGTGCCGTCCTTGATGGCACTTTGCCGGAATTCGTCAAAGAATATGCCTGCCCTTCACCTGATATGATGGAGCAATGGTTTTTCTGCAGAGTTAATCCGTTTACCCTTAATGGCACAACGTATGCCGTTATCTCACATGAGGACATTACTGAAAGGAAGCTGACGTTACAAAAACTGCAACTGGCGCAAGAAAAGGCCGAGAGTGCCACGAAGGCCAAGAGCGACTTTCTGGCCACCATGAGTCACGAAATCCGCACCCCCATGAACGGGATAATCGGCATTACCGAAATGTTACGGGACAGCGGCTTAACTGACGCTCAACGCGGTTATGCAGAAATGATCCAGAGGAGCGGTGATAATCTGCTGACACTGATCAACGACATCCTCGATTTCTCCAAGGTCGAGTCGGGCAGAATGGATCTTGACCTGCTCGCTTTCGATCTGCGGATTACCCTGGAAGACAGTGCGATGATGTTTGGTCCCCGGGTCGCTGCTGCCGGATTGACGCTTCTCTGCCGTATTGACCCGGCAATACCTTTGTTGCTGAAGGGTGACCCCGGCAGGGTTCGTCAGGTTGTGACCAATCTGGTCGGTAACGCCATCAAGTTTACCTCGTGTGGCGAAGTTTCCATCAACGCATCACTTGTGTCAGATCAGGAGGGTGTTGCAACAGTACGGTTTGAAATTAAAGATTCCGGTATCGGTATCCCGGA
>CAIYZD010000769.1 GCA_903930585.1 uncultured Geobacteraceae bacterium
AAATTGCATACGATGTGGATAATAAAATAAGAATCAAAACTACTAAAGGACAGCACTTATGAATATGATTCCTGCTGTTCCTCATGGAACTCACAGTCGAGCTGAAAAACGAGTTTTTGACCAGTTAAGACTCGCCTTCCAGGAAGATCAGTCATTTACTGCATATCATTCTCTAAACCTTACACGGCATGCATATAAACGTTTTGGTGAAATAGATTTTCTTGTTATTAGCCCTTTCGGACTTATTGTACTCGAAGTGAAGGGCGGTGGTATTGGATGTCAAAATGGGATTTGGCACTATACTAACCGTTATGGTGAAGTGAATACATCCTCAGAGGGCCCTTTTAGGCAGGCGGAATCCGCACTGCATGCTCTTGTAAAGAACTTGAAAGCCAATTTACCAGAAAAAGTAACCTCGCAATTTACTATCGGGTACGGAATAATATTTCCAGATTGCGAATGGCCGACAAGTGGATCGGAGTGGGATCCTCATGTGCTATTAGATGCAAGTCATTTTAATGGTTTCGCACGTTGGTTGAAAAAACTAATTGAATATTGGAGAGATAAAGACAGTAGAATCAGAGAGTCCGATCTATTAGCACTGAAGACTTTGAAGCAATATCTCCGGCCAGAATTTGAGGCAGTCGTCCCTTTGCACATTGCTGTCAGCAATACAGAAGAGCAAGTTGCAAGGCTTACAGAAGACCAGATGACTGCAGTTGACATTATTGCAGCAAATATTCGAGTGTTATGCAGTGGTGGGGCGGGTACGGGCAAAACTTTCCTTGCTCTCGAAATTGCTCGACGTTGGGCAGCAGAGGGCTACAATGTATTACTAGCTTGTCGATCGCCTTGGCTTAAGAGATATTTAGAGTCTCGATTTATAATTCCTGGCTTAGTGGTTTCTCTTGCATCTTCATCGGAATCTGCTGCACGGAGAGCTGGGTTGAGTCATTTTGATGCATTGATAGTTGATGAAGGCCAAGATTTAATGGACATGGAAAGCCTTGACCACTTGGATATTGTTTTGAAAGGTGGTTTGGCCACTGGCCGATGGAGTTTTTTTTATGACATCAACAATCAGTCTGGGTTTTTTGGAGAGCCAACACAGGAGGCCTTACAATTTCTCGAAAGTTGTACTCCGTTCAGATACCCACTCCGTACTAATTGCAGAAATACTCGAATAATTTTGGAAAAGGTTCAAGCCAGTCTGGGCGCAGACATGGGTATTCGTGGAGCCGGAGAAGGCCCTTCCATCCGTGAGCATACTGCAAAATCAATAGAAGATGCTGCGCTTATATTGGCTTGTGAGCTGAAAGAAATTACTGATAAAGGCGGACTGACACATAGTTGCATCACTATCCTCTCTCATTTACCTTTTAAAAACTCATCAGCAGCATTGCTGCCAGAGAAAATTCGAAATGATATCCAGGTTCTTGATGAGTTTTCGATGAGGTCATTCCCCCCCAACAAGATCAGTTTCTCTCAAATTGGTTTCTTCAAGGGTTTAGAGAATGAGGCGATAATTGTTGTCGATTTACCCTGTCCAGGTGCTA
>CAIYZD010000770.1 GCA_903930585.1 uncultured Geobacteraceae bacterium
ATTGTACTCATAAGCACCGATGTCAACAGTCGTCCCGATGATACGCGAGTTTCCTTCCAGATCGAACCCCAGTGAACTGCCTTCGGCATCAACGGAGAGGGTGTTATTGCCAGCATCAATCGCCGGACTCTTTGCGGTCAGTCGATAGTTGCCCCCATCTGCATCAACAAACAAGGCATCAACCCCAATGAGGTTATTGCTGCCTTTAAACATGCCATCAATATCACCGCCTCCATTCAAAGTCACGATCGTGTTAACTAGCTTCGCATCACTTTCGGAATTGATGTACACGCCTTGACCAGTGTTTCCAGCAACAGTGGCATTTATGAGTTGCATTACTCCTGAGCCGTAAATGCCTCCACCTCCAGACGCCCCAGAACTGTAAACGGAATTATCGCTGACCTCTGTACTTATGAGCTTCAATAATCCCGCACCACTATAGATACCTCCCCCAAACGAAGACATTCTTCCAGTCTGATAAGTAGAACTGACATTATTATGTACGAGTACAGCGGTCAGTGTCACCGTTCCCGACGCATTAAAAAGTCCACCACCATGCGATGAGCAATAATCATAACCGGCAAAAGTGGAATTCCTATTCACCTCTGCATGCGTCACTATCAGTTCCCCAGAATTGTTAAAAATACCGCCACCATGCGCGGATTCCCAGCTCTGATTATGATAGGCTTGATTATCGCAGATCAGCATATCCCTCAATGTCAACCTCCGGCTGTCATTATAAATTCCGCCACCGTGCCCAACAACCTTTCCGCCAGTTATCGTTAAGCCGGAGATTTCAGCATCCACCTCATTACCGACAATACTGAACACTCGACTTTTTTTATCTGCATCAATCGTCATAAGATCGCGGCCTGGCCCCGCAATCTTCACGCTGTTAGTAATCTCCAATTGCCCGAGCTTTAAAACATTCGAACGGCCGACCAAACTCTGATCGAAGGTTATTATTGAGCCAAGGGAGGGATTCTGTCTGCTGTACATCAAGGCTTCGCGCAATGAGATTAAGCCATCGTGATCGTTCACGATATCTTCCACGGTTGTTACAAGCAACGAGCGAGACTCAGCGACCGTTACAGAAACTTCCTTGCTGTCGCTCAACTGTCCATCTGAAACACAAACCCGAAATTTGTAGACTCCACAACCCTGGGTTTGTGGTGGAGTCCATGAGAACACGCCACTCTCAGAATCGATACGCGCGCCCACTGGTACGTCGCCTGACAAAGTGAAGGCTAGAGCCTGAACAGGTATATCCCCATCGCTTGCTAGAGCAGTGAAAAGAAGGGGTTCCTGTTTGTATGCGGTATAATTGGTATCAAATAAACACTGCGGGGCAACGTTTACCTCAGCCACCGCAACCGTGAATTCCTGTTGAGCATGCAACTGGCCATCCGACACATCTACAATAAACGTATAACTACCCGGCCCCTGCGTTTCGGTTGGCGTCCATGAAAACAAACCAGTGGTAGAATCAAGATTCACACCGCTAGGGATATCCCCTAACAATTTAAAATGCAACCGTTGGGGCGGCTTGCTGGTATCAACGGCATCGATAGAGAACATGAGCCCACGGTCTTCATCTGCGTATTTAGTGCCAATAAGAGAAGATATCTGCGGACCGAGCTCATCGAACTCGTAAGCGCCAATATCCACGGCTGATCCGACCATGCGAGGATTTCCGTCCAAATCAATATGTAATGGGCTTCCGGTGGCATCCACGGCCAGAGCATTATCACCACGGTTAATCGCTGGACTTTCCGGCTTTAGCCGATAATCACCCACCTTTACATCCACAAATACCGGATCCATACCGACAAAGTTGCTACTCCCAGAATAAGTGCCCTCAATGTTCAAATCCGGATTCAAGGCGACGATTGAGTTGTTCAACGTCAAGTCCGCATCTGCATGAATAAAAACACCATGCGAACCATTGCTGGCAATGGTTGCGTGCGTCAGTTTCGCAGTAACTCCAGAATCGACATACACCCCCTCTTCAGAATTTCCCCAGACATTGACATTAACCAGCGTTGATGTCCCCAAATGACAGAAGAGACCTCCACCTGACGAAATAACCG
>CAIYZD010000771.1 GCA_903930585.1 uncultured Geobacteraceae bacterium
TACTGTGAAAACCAAGTTAACACCGGAAGAAGAAGCAGACGCGGAGTGCGATAAAGCTCTTGCAGAGGTTGACGCGGAGGCCGCTGCCCAGAAACCGGCAGCCGACCCCACAGTCAAAGAGAAGCAATCAGCCAACAAGGAACGGCTCAAGAAACCGAAGCAGGAACGCACCGCAGGGGAAGCCGCCAGCGATGCAGCAGCCCACGCGAAGACTGCTTACGATGAAGGTATAGCGGCCATGAAGGAAATCGCCGCGAAACTGAAAGAGAAGCGCGGTAGTTTCTCCACGAAAGATTCTGAAGAATACGCAATGTTCAAACCGCATCTTAAAAAGATGTGGGACGCAATTAAGGCCGCTTCCAAAGATGCTACCGCCGCCCTGAAAACATTTATCAGCGATGTTATCCGGGACATGGGCCGGGACTTTCTCCCTCACGCAAAAGAGTTTTACCGGGAAGTAAAGGCCGAAGAGGCCAAGCCTGTCGAGGTTGAGGATGCCGCAAAGGTTGAACCGATCGGCGACATCAAGGACATAGCGCAGCACATCCCCCAGATTGCAGAACGTATCTTGCCGATGCTCCGGGAAGGTAAGGACTTCTCCGGGAAGTTAACACGGCTCGCAGCCGGATGGTACGACGTGAAACAATCAGAGATCCTGACCGGCACGCGGACCAAGACGCTTCAGGAGGCCGCAGAACTGGCCGTAGTACAAAGAGCAAGAGAGATCACCGCTGACAAGTCGCTCGACGCTGACGCCAAGTTTGAGGCCGTGAATAACCTGTACGACATCCAGCCGATCTTAGGAGAGCGCACCAGTACCAGCATGGCAAACCAAGCGTACAGCACGCCAGCTCCGATATCATTTGCTATGCAAGAGTTCCTTGATTTGTTGACCCATCCGAAGTTGAATGTATACGAGCCTACAGCCGGGACAGGTATGCTTGTATTCGCCGCCAATCCTAACAGCGTATCAGCCAACGAGATCGGGGTTGATCGGCTTTCCGCCCTGAAAGCTCAGGGGTTATATGAAATCACCACGGATGATGGGCGCAGGCACATTGCCAACGTCGGAGCGGAAGGTACGTTCAGCCGAGTGATTGCCAACCCTCCTTTCGGAAAAACTGACACAGTATCGGCCAATGGGTTTCCGCTCTCCAAGATTGAACACCAGATTATGGCGGATGCTCTCTCTGGCATGACTGATGGTGGTAAGTCAGTATTTATCATCGGCGGCCATAACTTCAAAGACGGTCAGATGAACGGTACAGACAGAGTATTTTTAAACTACCTTTACAGCCATTACAATGTGGCACATAATATAGATGTCAACGGCGATGTTTATGTGAAGCAGGGTACCAAGTTCCCTATCCGGGTTATCGCTATCGACGGAAGGAAACCGGTACCTGACGACAACTACGCTCCGAAGCAGAAAGAGGTAGGGGCATACAAGTACGCCAACACCGTAGATGAACTACGCGCATTATTAAAGGGGGAGGCAGTCAATGAATCCAAGCCAAGCGATGTTAACAATTTGCCAGAACTTTCTGGACGAGCACCAGGGGACGGAACGGACATACCTGCTCGACCAAATAGCGAACAACCTGACAGGGCTGGAGATCGGGATGGACTCACCCCTACCGACAACAGCGAAGTCTCTGCTAAACCGGATAGACGGCCTGATGTCAACAATGCAGCAGCAAAAGATACAGAAGGAGCTGACGCAACTCAGGCCGGATTGCCTACAGGAAACGACTCTGGAGGAACTGACAGCGAGCTTGACCGACTAAAGGAAGAAAGCCCCACCAATCAACACCAAGTCCCTTACGTTGCCAAATCTAAAGGCCCCTCCGGTTACACTCTAGTACCCAAAAATGTAGCAGAAAGCCTCAAGGAAGCATTAGACCGTATTGCTGAATCCAATGGCGGGGATCTTGACGAGTTTGTGCGGAAGGAATTGCAGTATGATTCCATCCCCGAATTATTCAAATCCTACGCCGCCGAGCAGATAGACGCTCTCGCCATGTCTCTGCACAATATGAAAATAGGCAAGGGCATGATTATCGGCGACATGACAGGCATCGGTAAAGGCCGAGTTGTCGCGGGTATCATCCGGCATACTCTCCTGAACGGAAAGATACCTATCTTTGTCACAGAGAAACCTAAGCTGTTCTCCGATATGTGGCGCGATTTGGTTGATATCGGGACAGAAGACCGAGTTAACCCGCTCTTGATGGCATCCAGCACAGACGGTCATATTGTTAA
>CAIYZD010000772.1 GCA_903930585.1 uncultured Geobacteraceae bacterium
CGTACACCCCGCCGCGCGGGATCGATAGGTCCAGCCCGTCCAGCGCCTTCACTGTCCCATAGGTCTTGGTCAGGCCGCGGGTTTCGATGACGGTTTCCATGCCGTCAACAACCACCGTTCCCGGTACGCCAACCGGGGTTACGGCAACAGCCGGCAGCAGTTTAAACAGTATCATCGTAAATATCGGTGCAACCACCAGCGGCGGCAGTCCCATCACCGGCTATACCGTGACTTCCACCCCAGCCGGTATTACGGCGTCCGGGACGGCGTCACCGCTTACCGTTTCCTGCCCGTCGTCATGCTCAGGGTACGCTTTCTCCGTTTTTGCCAGTAACGTCATCGGTAATAGTGTGCCTTCTGCGCCGGTAGACGTCATAACCACCTATAACGTTATTGAAACATTTAATGAGCCGGATACACAGCCCAACAATTCGATATTTGTCGGTTCATTTACGTTCAACGCTACTACCGGCACTGTGACGAATCTTCGTGGCACTTTGAGCGAATCGATGACAGGTGGTTTGATCGGCTATCCGAATGACACCATGACCTGGCTGCCGCTCAGTCACCAGTTATCCGCCCTGCCAGTTTCTTCGGGGGGAACTAATGGTTTATTGGTTACGACGTTTCTGCTCCCCGTTACCACCACGTTTTCAACCAATACGACCTTTGGCGGCACAGACGGCTGGTATCCCGGCAGCGGTTTTGGCCTGCATTTCGGTTACCCTGGCGCCAACCCGGGCAACGCCTACACCAGAATATTTGTCAACACGTCGGAACCAACGGCAGCATTGACACAGGCCCAGATTGACAGACTGGCGTACGCTGACTGCACGCCAGGCGGTATGATGGGGGGCACCTGTATGACCGGGACAACGGTGGCAGGGTATGGAACGCTCGGCTCAATGGGTGGACGCCCGGTTTCCCAGACGATAACGAAACAGTAACACCCTGGAGTCAAGCCGGTGCGTTCGACCGACTCTCCGGCTACAGGAAATGAAAGGAATAACTCAATAATCCGTATGCGTTTGTTTTCCCGTGTCATAGCGGCAAAAGTGCTTACCGTGCTGTATTTGCTGATGGTCCTCAGTCCGCTGGCTACGGTGGCGTTGCGTTCACCGCTGATTGCCCATGCCCTTACCGGTGAATGTGTTGCGGATTGTGCCATCTGCGGCTGCTCTCCCGAACGGAGCGCCAACCGTACCTGCTGCTGCTGGCAGAAAAAACATCGGTACGAAACGGATGACGTTACGGATTTGCCGGAATGCTGCAAAAAAATACATGCTGCACAGAATGGCGCTGTTACGATCAGTTCTCGGCAGTGCGACAGCAATAAAAACCTTGCCCTTTCCGGAGCGGCGCAAAGTGATCTGCTTCCGTACCGGTTCTATCAAGCGGATATCGCGATTATTGAAACAGCTGGGGTAGCATCCATTCCCGTCTGTCTGTCTGACTGGCAGGGGGAACCGCCGGACCCACCACCCAGGCTGATATACGTATCCTGACGATCAAAAATGAATACTATTGGACGGCAACTGGCAGCACGATAGTTGCATGAAAGAAATAACTACTACGAACTCAAGGAGAGTAGCTATGAACGCCATCAAAATATTTCTTACCGTAGTGATTACCATGTCTCTTGCGGCATGCGGCGGCGGCAGTGACAATGCCACCGTACCCGGTGCACCGACAAATATAAAGGTTGTTGCCGGTGCGACGGTCGGCACAACAGCTTCGGTCAGTTTTACCGATCCGGCATCCAACG
>CAIYZD010000773.1 GCA_903930585.1 uncultured Geobacteraceae bacterium
CGCCTGGGGTTGAAACACTGCCACACCGTCAGTCAGGGTAAATTCGACCCGTTCAGCATTGGGGAGTTCAACTCTGGTGCGGTTGACGCGATACGTGCCCCCTTCCACATGTACCCACGGAAGCAGACTGAGCAGGTGACGCGGAGTGATGGATGCCAACTGTGGCGCTGTTTTTGTTGTGCTGGCCAGGTTTCTGGCCACCGAGGTGGTTACACTGCGTTGAATAAGATTGTCTGCCATTGGTTCGTCTCCTTTTGATTTTTAAGGCTTTTTTATCGTCAGCCTATGAATATTGTCGCGTACATGGACGCTTTCCAGCACCTGATACCCCTGCTCCGTTGCGGTGCGCGGCACGTTGTCCAGCGGCTCTCCGGCAACCAGCAGGATCTCGGTGGTATCGCCCGGCTCCAGCTGTTCCAGATGCAGTTTGACTTTTACAAACGTCATCGGACAGCGCTCCCTGGTTATGTCGAGATTGAATGTACTCATATGAACAGTGTCTGACCTCCTTTCGAGAGTTCCAGGAAGGAGGCGACGCCCAGGACGTCCTTCACTTCCGGTATAAAATCGTCTTTCGTCAATCCCAGCACATGCATGGCCATCTCACAGGCGAAGAAATTGACCTTCAGCGACTTGGAGGCATCAAACAACTCTTCCAGCGTAGCAACATTTTTCCCCTTCATCATGCCGGTCATCAGGATCGGGCTTACCCCCCCGAAGTTGAGGCGACTGAGCGGCAAACTCTTGCGCCCCCCCAGCAAAAAGTTAAAGAAACGAGCCATGAAGCCGGTGCCGATAAAACTGCGACCGGTCACCTTTTTGATGCTGTTGAGCCCCCAGAAGGTGAAGAATATATTGACCTCGTAGCCGACCGCTGCCGCCCCGGACGCCAGGGTGAAGACGGCAATGACCTTGTCGAAATCGCCGCTCATGCTGATGATGGATAATTTGTTTTTTTCGACCATGGTACTTCTCCTTCCGCAGGAAATAAAAAAAGAGGTCAAGGATAGAGAGCAGACTCGCTCTTTCCTTGACCTCCAGTTATTCTGGTCAGTCGCCGATTGTGTGCGGTGAATAGCGGAAATATGGTTCCGCGTTCATCTCGTTAATGGGGCGACAATACCAAATGTATTTTCCGGTGTCAACAAATAAATATAATGTCTATAAGTTTTATATTGTATTCTATGACAAGTTGTTGCCGCCCCCGCTATTTTTCATGCCCCAGCGCACAACCGTACGCTGTTCAACAGTATTGAACACAAGGTTTTCAACGGCGATACCGATCACAATCACAGTGATCAGTCCGGCGAAAACAGAGGGGATCTCCAGCTGGTTTTTGTTTTCGTAAATGAACCAGCCGATACCGCCGCTGCCCGAACTAACGCCGAACACCAACTCGGCAGCGATCAAGGTCCGCCAGGCAAAGGCCCAGCCATTGCGCAGCCCGGTCAGGAGCTGCGGAAACGCGGCCGGAATGAGGATGACAGCCACATAACGAAAACCACGCAGCCCGTAGTTGCGCCCCACCATGCGGAGTGTCGGGTTGATTCCGGCAAACCCTGCATGGGCGCTCAAGGCCACCGGCCAGAGTACGGCATGCACCAGCACAAAGATGATGCTCCCGTTACCGAGGCCGAACCAGAGTAGCGCCAGCGGCAACAGAGCAATGGCCGGCAGAGGATTGAACATGGAGGTGCAGAGATCGAGCAGATCGGCGCCGAGGCGATTACCAACCGCCGCCACTGCAAGCAGCAGCGCTAAAAGCACACCGAAGCCGAAACCGACGAGCAGGGTTTTGATGGAAACCAGAATCCGGGCTGTCAGACTCCCGTTGATCAATGCCTCACCAAGTGCTTGAACGGTAGCTATAAGGGTTGGAAACATGAGAGGATTAGCCAGGTGACGGGCGTACCACTCCCACAGAATGCACATCAACAGCAGCAGGACAAACCGGCGCAGCCATGCTTTATCCCAGAGCTGCGTCAGAGCGGAAACCGGCTTATCGTATGGAGACCTACTTGTTGTCGTCATGGCCAATCAACCTCAAATGGTGTATTCCGGCGCACCACGGAACAAAATGCGCTGAATCCGTTCCACCAACTCCGGATTAGCTGCCGTGGCCGAATTGATATGATCCGACTCCAATATTTCCTCTACTCGACCAGGGTGCGGCGACATCACCACGATACGGTCACCAAGCAAAAGTGCCTCTTCTATAGAATGTGTAACAAACAACATGGTGAAGCGTGAGGAATCCCACAACTCCAGTAATTCATCTTGCATGCGGCGGCGTGACAGGGCGTCCAGGGCGGCAAAGGGCTCGTCCATCAGGATAATGTCCGGCTTCATGGCGAGACAACGGGCAATAGCAACGCGCTGTTTCATCCCCCCTGAAAGGGTATGGGGATATGATTCTGCACATTTTTCCAGATGCACCGTGCGGAGTGCTTCATCAGCCCGGGCCAGCGCCTCACGATTCGGCAAGGTACGACTGGCGATCAACCCAAAGGCCACGTTGTCCCGCACATTTTTCCAGGGGAGCAACTGATCGAACTCCTGAAAGACCATCACCCGATCCGGTCCCGGCCGGTCTATTAGCCTGCCACTCAGAGTGATACTCCCCTCGCTCGGCTTAAGGTAACCGCCGACCGCTTTGAGCAGTGTCGATTTGCCACAGCCGGACGGACCGAGCAGCACCACTCGCTCACCCTGGCCGACGCGAAAGCTGACCCCTTCAGTGGCCGTTACGGTACGTTGCCGTACCTGGTACCGCAGAGTAACGTTGTTCACCATCAGCAACGTTTTTTCCCCTGCCGCCGACATGACTCAGTTCCCCTTTTTCCCATGGATCTCCGAGAAAAACAGCTCTTTCCACTCCTTCGGCCTTGTCTTGATAGTGCCGGTCTGGTACATGAAATCGGCAAATTTGGTGACGTTAAGCGGAGTAGTGGAATATCCGAGTGACGGATTGTTCAGCTGGACAAGCAGATCCGTAAGCGACTCCTTGGTGCCGCTTGCTTTGATGTATATTTCGGCCGCACCCTTGCGATTCTTTTTGATGTACTCATCCGCCTCTTCAATGGCCGCCAGAACGGACTTGTTTACTTTCGGGTTGGCCTCGTAAAAGGTTTTGGTGGTGGCAATGACGTTGAACGTATGCGGTCCGCCGAGGACGTCATATGAGTTGAGCACCGTCCTCACACTTTTGTTGTCAAGTTCCTGAAACATGAAAGGGGGGCTGGTCAAATGGCCGCTGACCTCGGATTTTCCGGACATCAACGCCGCCATGGCATCCGGGTGTTTCATGGACACGGTCAGCTTGTCCAGTTTGGCATAATTGTCGAAACCGAAGGCTTTTGCGGCGGCCATTTGCAGGACAATGGCCTGAATCGATACCTTTACCGCAGGAAGTGCAATGCGATCCTTGTCACCGAAATCGCGGATCGATTTGATATTCGGGTTGTTGGTATTGAGAAAGAGCGGGGATGTATCAAGAGCGGCCAGCCCCCTGACCGCCCCGCCGCTCTTTGCCCAGAGCACGATCAGTGGTGCGACACCACTGGAGCCGTAATCAACGCTTCCGGACAGCAGGGCATCATTGGTGGCGCTGCCGCCGCCAAGCGTCGCCCAGGTCACCTTGACGTCACCCAGACCGGCCGCCTTGGCATGTTTTTCTATCAAATGCTGTTGCTCAGCAACGATCAACGGCAGATACCCGAGGCCGTACTGCCGGGAAATACGAACTTCTTTGACCTCCGCCGCTGCAATTACGGGAAGGACAATCATTGTGGCGAGCAGCAGTGCAACTGCCCGTAACCGGTTGAATAGTATGTTATTCATCTGTGTGTCTCCTTTGGGTTTCTCCCCGCCCCTTTCGGGAGGGGTTGGGGGAGCGGGTAATGTGTTGTAATCGACTCTCAATGCAACTCCCCCTCAATCTCCTTCCGTCAAAGAAGGGGAAACTGCAAGACGATCCAGATGCAGATGAAACGGGTGCAGCTTTTCTTCCCTGGCTTTACAGGTCACATAGGTTTCGTCACTCAGCTGCTCCGGCTCTATCAGCCAGACCGCTGCCAGATCGGCATCGCCCAGCTTTGAGCGCACTTCGCGGTAGTGGCTGCTGAACAGCGGTCCGGAGACATGCGCCTTGTGCGGTCGTCCGGTGATAACCAGCACCATGCCGTTCCGGCCGCTCAACGTCACCGAAACCGGCTTGTCGAACCAGATGCTTCGGAGCAGATTACGGTGGGTTGTGGAGGTCTCCAGCAGCTCCAGATGTACCAGACGTCCTGCGGCATCCTGCCTGAGGAACGGGCTTGGTACGGTGCGCGGTGCTCCGTTTTCATCCAGCGTGGCAATGGTTGCAACCGTTGCGGCATCTTCCAGTAAGGCAGCTATCTGCATCTGTAATTCGTCAGGCATGATTTACGCCTCCCAGAGCGGCAGCAGCCGCGAAAGATCGGTATCCGGGTGATTGCCGCAATTCCGGTAACTGTCGTGGTCGATGGGGAGCCGGTATTTGATGCGCAGAGCGTGCAGGCCGCGAGCCAGCCGGATGTAATAATCCAGTGAAGCATTTTTGTAGTTCCCCAGTAGGGTACCGGGGCGCGGCGACCAGACAATAAACACCGTACTGACCCCCTGCCGGGCAAGGTCTTCCGCTTCAGACAATGTCCGTGCCAGCGCTTCATCCTCTTCACGGAAGCCGTGCGGCCCCGCCAGTTCTATACCGGATACCAGCCCGGTATTTACCCGTCCCGGCCCAAAAACATCAACCGCATCAACCAGGCGTTTTTTCCACTCCTTGTAACCGATCCATTCAGCTTTGCCGGGGCAGAGACGATTAAACTGTTCCTCGTCCAGCACTTCGATGTCGGAGGTATAGCTGGTCAATCCGGTCTCGGCATAGAGCCGCTTGAGCTGCGCTTTTTCAAAGGCGGTACCGATCATTTGGCTGGGAAACTTGGGGGTGCGAAAGTGCTTACCGACCTCTTTCAATATGGCGATGTAGTAGTCAACCTCGTCATCAAACGGACGCGCACCTCCGACAATTGAGCCGGACGTCAGAAACACCGTTGAAAAACGTCCCTGCTCCTTCAAAGCCTCACCGATCACCTCACCCACCTCGACCGGATCAAGTTTGGCCGGAATATTGAGCTCCTTACCCCCTTTTTTCAGCTGGGAGACGATATCGCAGAAGGCACAGCCTTTGCCGTTGTTCCAGAAGGTGCAGTAACGATAGGGGAAAATGTTCAGCCGTTGTGGACGGGCGCTCACGATGTTTTTCATCGGCACCCCGGAGCTTCCGGTTTTACCGTAGTACGCCGGAGCAGGCCAGTAATCCACCTGCTCAACCGGCAGGCCGTTATCGAACAACCAGGCTTCACCGTTCAACTGGTCAACCACGTACGGATTTTCTTCCAACGGAGTCGGGGTCGTAATGATTGATGTGCCATCCCGCAGCAGCAGTGACTCCGGACGTGCGGCAATTTTACCGTCACGGGCACCGAAAATATGGGTGCCCGTGGTCTGATGCAGCTCCTCATTCAGCAGTTCAAGCGCACCATCCGCATAGTGCACACCGCGCCTCTGCACATCGGTTTTGAGGATTACCAGTCGTGGCACATCGGGGTAGCGCCGGCCCACTTCTTCAATGTTGGATACGGGAGTTTTTCTTGCCTGGGCAAATGACATCGGTACCTCCTAACGACCGGCTTGAGCCGAGCGTGGCGCCGTTGGCAAACCGGTGAGCAGGGGCAGATTTGTATCCTTGGACCAGCCGATCCAGGAGCTGTCATAGTTGTGCAGCTTATCCATCGGCCAACCGGACAGATAGAGCGCGAACAACGCCTGGGTGGAACGTACGCCGGACTGGCAGTAAAAGTACTGCTCCCTGCTTCGGTCATA
>CAIYZD010000774.1 GCA_903930585.1 uncultured Geobacteraceae bacterium
GTCACGGAGGCCAGTTCACTGAGCCAGAGTATGCTGACATACAGTCGTAAGCAGGCTATGAAGTCGGCCGTATGTGATTTGAATGGTTTACTTACCAGGATAGGCCAGTTTGCCGAGCGGCTGCTTCCTGAGAATATTGAACTTATTTTCACTACAGCGAGTGAACCGCTGCCGGTAGACGTTGATGCCGGCCAGATCGAACAGATGATGATCAACCTGGTAACCAACGCTCGCGATGCGATGCCTGGCGGTGGTACACTGCGTATCACAACAGGGGTGGAGAGTGGGGACAGTGCCACCTTATCTGACTGGGATGTGGCAAATATTCATACGCGGTATGCAGTAATTGTCGCCAGTGACACGGGACACGGAATGAATGAAGAGACAATGAGCCGGATTTTTGATCCTTTCTTTACAACCAAAGAGGTCGGCAAAGGGACCGGCCTCGGACTGGCTATGGTATTTGGTATCATACGGCAGCATAACGGTGATATTGACGTTCAAAGTTCACCGGAAAATGGAACAGTATTCAAAATAAGGCTACCTCTTGCCGATACTGATGCACCTGCCGTTTTAAAAGTATCCGGACCTGCAGTTGGTATGAAAAATGATACCGAAAAAAGAGCGGGCAAGATTCTGATTGCCGAAGATAACCGGAAATTCCGACTCGTCCTGGAAGATTTTCTCACCGAGGCCGGTTATCATGTTATTCTTGCAAAAGATGGAAGTGAGGCCGTAGATAAATTCAAAGACGATATAAACGGTATAGATCTGGTTATTAGCGATGTTATCATGCCGAAAAAAAGCGGCAAAACGGTGTTTGATGAAATACATAAGCTGTCAGCAACGACCAAATTCATATTTATGAGTGGACACACTCGAGATGTGATCACGCATCAGGGTGATTTTGGAGGCGCCGAACTGCTTATGAAACCGGTTGAGTCGCCTCTGTTGTTACGCAAGGTGAGAGAGTTTATCTGATAAAGGAGATGGTATGAAAGTTGTAGCGTTCAATGGAAGTCCCAACAAGGAAGGCAATACCTGGAATGCACTGAAGATGGTTACGGCAGAGCTTGAAGCAGAGGGTATGGAGTGTGAGATCGTTCATGTAGGCAACAAGGCGATCAGAGGTTGTGCCGCCTGCTATCAGTGTGTAAATAACAGGAATGAGCAATGCGTTCTTCCCGGTGATGAAGTTAACAGTTGGATTCAGAAGATGAAACAGGCGGACGGGATCATTCTGGGCTCTCCTGTGCATTACGCAGCCATCGGCGGGACAATGAAATCGTTTCTTGACCGGGCTTTTTTTGTAACCAGTGGAAACGACAGCATGCTCCGCCACAAGGTTGGAGCGTCAGTTGTCGCAGTCCGGCGTTCAGGTGGCGTGCCGACGTTCGACCAGCTTAACAACTTCATCAGCTATGCCGAGATGCTGATGCCGACATCGAACTATTGGAACGTGATCCATGGTCGTGCTCCGGGGGAAGCGGTACAGGACCTTGAGGGGGAGCAGATCATGCGCGTCCTGGGGAAGAATATGGCCTGGCTGATGAAGCTGATTGAACATGGCAAAGCGGCCGTCCCCCCTCCGGAGCGGGAGCAGAAGACATTCTTCAGTTTCATTCACTGAACCGGAGTAGTTACCCATATTTAAAGGAGTTTTTAATGCCGACACTATTTGATTCCATTACCATGGAGCTTTGCAGCTCCCCAACCGAATTATCATGGCGCCTCTGACCCGTTCCCGTGCTACTGCTGACACCAGAGTCCCGGTGGCAATGATGGTTGAATATTACGCCCAACGGGCTGCCGCCGGCCTGATTATCTCTGAAGCCACCGTGGTTGACCGTATGGGTGTCGGGTATGAGGCAACACCCGGGATTTGGTCTGAAGAGCAGGTCGAGGGGTGGAAAGCGGTTACCAGGGGAGTTCATGACGCAGGCGGGCGTATCGTGCTCCAGCTCTGGCATGTGGGGAGGATTTCAGATCCCAGCCTCCTCGATGGGCAGCCGCCGGTAGCTCCCAGCGCCATTGCCGCCGCGGGTCATGTCAGCCTGCTTCGCCCGGAGCGACCCTTTCCAGTGCCACGTGCGCTTGAAACGGAAGAGATTCCGGGCATAATTGATGCCTTCCGCACGGGAGCGGTCAATGCTAAAACCGCCGGCTTTGATGGAGTGGAGGTGCATGGCGCCAACGGATACCTGCTCGACCAGTTCCTGCAGGACGGCACGAACAAACGCACCGATGCGTATGGCGGTTCAATAGAAAACCGGGCGCGATTGCTGCTGGAAGTCACGGATGCGGCAATAGAAGTCTGGGGAGCCGACCGGGTCGGAGTGCACCTTGCACCGCGGTGCGACAGTCATGACATGGGTGACTCCGACAGAGTCGCAACTTTTACCTATGTGGCGCATGAACTTGGAAAGCGTGGCATTGCATTTATCTGTGCCCGCGAGGCAGAGCAGGAGGACAGCATCGGACCGCTGATCCGTAAGGCGTTCGGTGGGACGTATATTGCCAACGAGAACTTTACCCGTGAGTCAGCTGAGCAGGCTTTGAACGATGGTGTTGTCGATGCGGTCGCCTTTGGAAAGGCATTCATCGCCAACCCGGATCTGGTTGCCCGCTTCGCGGCGAAGGCCCCGTTGAATACGTGGGATGATCAGACATTTTTCGGAGGAGGCGCCAAAGGGTACATTGATTACCCAACGCTGCCTCATACGGTGTAATTCCGTGTTCCTTATATGGTGTTCACGACTTCAAGCAGATTTACAGGGCTGAAGGGTTTGGTAATCCAGGTTGAGGCGCCCAGTTCCTTACCTTTTGTTTTAAAGGCTTCACTGGTTTCTGTTGTCAGAAAGATGATTGGTGTCGATTGATATTCTGTTGAATTACGCAGCTGTTTAGCCAGCTCCAAGCCGTCCATTTCCGGCATGTTGACATCCGTGATAATGAGATCAAAACCGGAACCCATTGCAAGGCTCACGGCCTCTTTGCCATCGTTTGCAACAGTTACGGTGTGACCCGCCCCGGTTAGTACGTTGTTCACCATGCAGCGGATTGACTTGGAATCATCCACTGCAAGAATATTCATTTTTTTGAAGATGGAGTTAAACAGTGTCAGCAAATTGATCGGACTGAACGGTTTTGAAATCCAGTGGGTTCCCTTGATTTCCTTTCCTTTTGCCCTGAATTCCTCGCTCGCTTCGGTCGTCAGAAAAATGATGGGCGTTGTTTTGTATTCGTCCGTATTCCGCAAATGCCGTGCCAGATCGAGTCCGTTCATCTCCGGCATGTTGATATCAGTAATAACCAAATCGAATTGTGTTGATGTCGCGAGATTGACTCCTTCTTTTCCATCTCCGGCGATGGTAATTGTCACAGTCTATAATTCTTCATCAGA
>CAIYZD010000775.1 GCA_903930585.1 uncultured Geobacteraceae bacterium
ATTTGGTTGTTGACATAGTTACAAAGTGTGTTATTCTGCAAAACTCTGAATTTTTTAGTTGATGCTATTATATCGTTTTAAAGAATATATAAAAGGATGGGGGTGATTTTACATGCCGGGAGTAAAAATAAAGGACAGCGAACCGTTTGAAATGGCACTGAAGAAGTTTAAAAAACAGTGTGAGAAGGCAGGAATTCTCTCCGAAGTCCGCAAACGTGAGCATTTTGAAAAACCAAGCATCAAACGCAAGAAGAAGGCTATCGCTGCACGCAAGCGCGCCCTTAAGAAACAGCGTAAAATGATCGATTAGTCTTCTTTTCCGGGAGACAAGGAACAACAGCATGACATTGAAAGAGCAGCTTAACGATGCGATGAAAGCAGCCATGAAGGCGCGGGATGACCTGCGCCTTTCGGCTGTTCGTATGGTACGCGCCGCGATTAAGAACCGTGAGATAGATTCCCGCACGGAACTCGACGATCAGGCGGTAACTGATGTCATTTCGACCCTGGCCAAACAGCGCCGCGAATCTATTCGGTTATATCGGGATGGAAACCGGATTGAACTGGCAGAAAAGGAAGAACGGGAATTGGCGGTCCTGCTTGAATTTTTGCCGGCACAGTTAACCCCTGACGAAATAGATGCCATTGTCTTACGTGTGATTCAGGAAATCGGGGCTCAGGGAAATAAGGATATGGGGCGTGTAATGAAGGGAGTTACTCTCCATACGGCCGGCAAGGCCGACGGCAAGGCGGTAAGCGAAGCGGTCCGGAGACTGCTTGCTTGATATGCTGACTCCGTTTGTAACGACTGTTCAGTAATATGGTTCCGATTTTTACTCGAAATTGGATTTACTCGGTAGAGGGGCTTTCATTGAGATGGCCCCTTCTTCGTAAATCGGTCGTGCCATTACAATGAATCTTATTGATATCATCATCTTGGCGGTTCTCTGTTTTTTTGCACTCAAGGGTCTGGTCAGAGGGCTTGTTAATGAGGCATCCTCCCTGGCAGGTCTTCTGGCGGGCGGCTGGCTGGCTTACCGTTTTCACCCGCTGCTCGCAGTACCGATAAAAAGTGCGCTTCATCTGCCTACGCATCTGTCTTCGTTCTTGGCTTTTATCATCATACTGCTGACCACAGGAATCTGTGCCCACGTTATCGGCAATGTCATAACTGCGGCCCTGCGACTTGTCATGCTTGGCAGCCTGAACAGGCTTGGCGGCTTGCTCATCGGCTTCACCGAGGGGGCATTGTTACTTTGCATGGTTTTCAGTATTGCAGCATCCGGGTTTATGCCTGAAAAAATTCGGGACAAGATTCGCGCGACCGAGTCAGCCAACATGCTGGCGCAGACCGGAGATCATTTTCTCTCGGAATGGCGCATTGCCAATGGTCAAAAGAAATGATACCTGAAGAAAAGGTACGTGAGGTTGCCGAACGGCTTTCGATTGTTGAGGTTGTTTCGGAATATGTCCCGTTGCGACGCGCCGGCGCTAACTTCCTGGGACTCTGTCCATTTCATGCCGAGAAGACTCCGTCGTTTAACGTAAGTCCGGCGCGTGAGATTTTTCACTGTTTCGGATGCGGTGCCGGCGGCAACGCCTTCTCTTTTGTCATGAAGATCGAGGGCATCAGCTTTCCCGAAGCGGTTAAACTACTTGCACGGAAAGCCGGAATTGAAATCGAGGAACGACAGCTTACTCCTGCTGAGAGAAAAACACAGGATGAATATTCCCAGTTTCTCCGTATCAATGATCTGACGGCATCGTACTACCGCTCGGTTCTTATTAACGGCCAGGAAGGTGAGCCGGCCCGGCAGTATCTCGCCAACCGCTCGGTGGATCCGGCTGTTTCCGAGGCGTATCGTCTTGGTTTTGCGCCTGACCGGCGCGATGGACTTGTAAAGCATCTGAAAAATAACGGCGTCGAACTTGACACCGCTCTTAAACTTGGCATTGTCCGCAAGTCCGACACCGGTTGGTATGATCTTTTCCGTAACCGCCTGATTTTTCCGATCCGGGATGCCCGGGGACAAGTCATTGCTTTTGCCGGACGGGTACTTGATACGTCATTACCGAAATATATCAACTCCCCCGAATCACCGCTCTATCACAAGAGCTCGGTACTATTCGGACTTGATATGGCATTGCCATCCATCCGAACCGGAAATAGCGTCATTATTGTTGAGGGGTATTTTGATCACCTGGCTCTGTATCAGGCCGGAGTGCAGAACGTCGTTGCAACATGCGGGACGGCACTGACCGGCACGCATGCGGGATTGATCAAACGCCATGCCGAACGTGTCTACACGCTGTTCGACAGTGATGGCGCCGGTAAGAAAGCGACCATTCGTTCCATGGAACTTTTTCTCGAACAGCGCATTCCGGCATATGTCATTTCGTTACCTGCCGGAGACGACCCGGACAGTTTTCTCGCAACTCATTCCAAAGAGGAATTCGCTGAGTTGCGTGATAAGGCACGTCCGGCTTTTGAATATTTTGTACGCGCTCTTTTGACTGAAACATCGCCGGACAGCGTTGACAACAAAGTCAGAATAATTGATGACATCGTTCCCCGGTTCAGAAAAATTGCCGATTCAGTAGAACGCGATTTATATGAGAAGGAGATTTGCAGACTGTTGGGGATAACAGTTCATGCCTTTCGTAAGCGCATGGGTGGAGACAGGATTTCACCTCATGATGCTCCCGTTCCCCAGCAGAGTTTAACCCAAAAAGGAAATAATGTTCAGGATACTCTGCTGGCATTATTTATCAATTACCCTGATGCACGCGCAGAAATCGTCCGGGGCGGCCTTGAAACTATATTTTCCGATGCTTACCTTGATGTAGCCCGACTTTTGCTCAATTCTTTGACTGATTCGGATAACAGCCTGATATTACGTCAAATGACTGAAATACTGGAAAATGTAGAACAGAAAATGCTCTTTTCCCGGATAATGGTTTCAGATGGTTATCTGGCTGATATTGAGTGGCGTGCTGTTTTTGATCAGTGCACTCGCAGCCATGAAAAAAAACAGGTGGCAACAATCAAGGATATTGCCTCACGTTTGGCGGTACTCGATCCGGACAGCGATGAATACGCCCTGCTTCTTAAGCAGGCGGACTCACTGCGCACTCGCAAATCAAAACTTTAACATAACTGCTGCTCCCTTGAGGTGAATACACATGGCTAAGAAAAACATGGATGACGTCAAACAATTGATTGATATCGGCAAGGAGAAAGGGTTCCTGACGTACGATGAGGTTAACGACATCCTTCCTCCCGACATTGCTACCGACCAGATTGATGACGTTATGGGTATGTTTGGAGATCTTGACATAGAAATAGTCGATTCTGCCCAGAAGATCAAAATCCCGAAAATGAAAAGCGATCTTGATGAGGATGAAGAGGCGGAAGGTGAATCGGAAGAAGTTGAATTTGAACCCGGCTCCATCGGACGTACCAGCGATCCGGTCCGCATGTATCTGCGCGAAATGGGTTCGGTTTCCCTTCTCACCAGAGAGGGTGAAGTAGAAATAGCGAAAAGAATCGAAGATGGCGAACGCGATGTTGCCGGTGTCATTCTCAATACTCCCATCACTGTCAAAGAGGTTCTGTCTCTGGGTGATCGATTGCGCAAATTCCAGATCAACCCTTCGGAAGTCAGCAAGGAAGTCGAAGAAGAAGAACTGGAGGAAGATGAGGAGGACGTTCAAAAGACCAGAATACTTGAAATTATCGACGAAATCGCTGCACAGGATCTGTTGCTGATCGAGATTGCCGAGACAGTGGCATCTGCCAAATCGCCTGCAAAGAAAAAGGAACTCGAAAAGAAGTTTCGCGAGGGCAAAGATCACCAGGCAGATCTTCTGAAGTCGCTGAGATTGAAGGATCGACATACCAACAAGATAGCGGAGCGCCTGAAAGAGTTATCCGGCAAGGTCGATAAACTGCAGGCAGAGTTATCCGATCTTGAAAAAATAATCCCGGTAGATAAACTGAAGGCGTTGCTTGACAAGCTGCAACACGAAGATGAAAAATGTACGGTCGAACTGGGCAAGCTCAAACTGGATGAAGAAGAAACGGCAAAAGTGGAAAAGCGCCTTCGTACCGCTTCACGCAAGATCCAAAAGGTAGAACAGGAGTCCGGTTTCAAGGCTCGCGATCTTGCTGCGGCACTTAAGGCGATCGAAGAGGGAGAGTGTAAAGCCCGTATAGCAAAAAGTGAACTGATTGAGGCAAATTTACGGCTTGTTGTGTCGATTGCCAAAAAATATACCAACCGTGGATTGCAGTTCCTCGACCTCATCCAGGAAGGGAACATCGGCCTGATGAAGGCGGTTGACAAATTTGAATATCAGCGCGGCTATAAGTTTTCAACCTACGCAACCTGGTGGATCCGTCAGGCGATTACCCGTGCCATCGCAGACCAGGCCCGCACAATACGCATTCCGGTTCATATGATTGAGACCATCAATAAATTGATACGCACCAGTCGGCAACTGGTTCAGGAAAATGGTCGCGAACCCTCACCGGAAGAGATTGCCGAACGGATGCAACTGCCGCTCGACAAGGTTCGGAAGGTTCTCAAGATTGCCAAGGAGCCGATTTCACTCGAAACCCCAATCGGAGAGGAGGAGGACTCACACCTCGGAGATTTTATAGAAGACAAAGGAGTCATCTCGCCAATTGAAGCGGTCATCAAGAATAACCTCTCGGAAAGTACCGCCAAAGTGCTTGCAACCTTGACGCCGCGTGAAGAGAAAGTTCTCAGGATGCGGTTTGGCATCGGAGAAAAAAGTGACCACACACTTGAAGAAGTTGGTCAGGATTTTGAAGTTACACGCGAGCGAATCCGTCAGATTGAGGCAAAAGCTCTACGCAAATTGCGTCACCCCAGCCGCAGCAAAAAATTAAAAAGTTTTGTGGACTAGACAAATGACAACTATCACCAACAGTATCACACGGATTGCTCTCACATTATGCATCATTTTCATCACTTTTTCCTCCGGAAACGCTGCTGAAATAGATGACTCTACGGTTTTTGTCGAAGCATTCAACGCGTACCAGCAGAAAGACTATCTGCTGACGATAGAAAAATGCGACCAATTAAACCAGGTATTCCCCGATTCGCCGCTCCGGGATGTAAGCCTGCTTCTCATTGCCCGCGCCAGCCTCAAATCCGGTGACAATGAACGTGCAGCCAAGTCCGTTGCCATGTTCACAACAGAATTTCCTGAAAGCAGCCTGAAAACATCCGTTGAAGATGAGTTAAAGGTACTTGCGACCCGCCACCTGAAAGGTGAAGTACTGGCGCCGGATAAAATGCTGCAGGCTTCAGCAGGTAAAGTCCGATCCGACATGCTGGCACGCGAACGGGCTGCAGCATTAAAGCTGGAGACGGAACGAATCGCAAAAATCAAGGCAGAACAGGAACGCCAGGCACGTATCAAACTTGAAGCAGAGCGTCGGGAAAAAGAGCGTGTTGCGGCTGAAAAACTTGCAAAGGCAAGTATAAAAACGGCAATAACTCTGTATGAGGGCGCAGGAGCAGTCCCGGTAAACGGCAAGGGGAACCTGCCGGTTGAAATTTCAAACAGAGGGAAAAGCAGTGAAGAGTTTTTGTTTACCGTTACGGCTGCCAGAGAATATGGCGCAATCCTGACCAGAGCGGGCAAACCTGACGAAACTGTCTCCCGAGTGACACTTGCTGCGGGTGAAATTTTTAAAGGGGTTGTCGCATTCAGAATGCCGGCCACCATGGTTGACGGCCATCGTTCTACCGTTACGATTAAAGCGGTATCAGCCAAATTCAGCGATGTCAGCTTTCAGAAAGACGTGATTGTTGTAAGCTCTGCTCCCCTTGTACGCGCTGTTGCGAAACTGGCCAAGCAAAAGGTTGTCCCGGGCGAGAGACTTCGTTACCGGGTAACAGTTCTCAATGCCGGTTCAATGTCAGCCCAGAATTTGACCGTCCGCCTCATTCTCCCCCCCGAGGTTGAATTCCTGGGAACATCGGATGTTTTATTCAAACAGGACCAGGATGGCATACTTGAATTCGCGCTTGATCAGGTCGATATCGGCAAACTGGCCGAAATAAACCTTGATGTAAAAATACGTGAAAACAGTGCAGTCGGTAAGCAACTACGAGGAAATGTGGAGGTTGTAAACGGCAGCCTGCAATTGAAAAACCTCTTCACTGCAACTGCATCCGTTGTTCAAGCGCCATAAGCAGCAACAACTTTTTTTGAAACATCATACGGCCCCGGAGATATACTTTTCCGGGGCCGTATCAGGTTATTCATGCCATACCATCTCTAGAGCAGGACCAGATTATCCCGATGGATGATGACATCTCCATAATGATAGCCAAGAAGTTCCTCTATTTCCGAGCTTTTGCACCCAATAAGACGGATTGATTCTCCACTTGAATAGTCTGATAACCCCCGCGCAAATTCAACACCGTCAAATCCGCACAGCCTGACACACGCACCCCGTTCAAAGCGTCCCTGAACGCTGACTATTCCTGATGGAAGCAGACTTTTACCTTTTTTCAACAGAGCATTCCGCGCTCCATCATCAACAATTATCATTCCGGAGGGCTTCAGAGTGTAGGCAATCCAATGTTTTCTGCGATTTAACCCGGTACCGGAAGGAAGAAAAAGTGTCCCGACCTCCTCCCCCTGCAGGGCAGCGGTAACAATACCCCGCTGTTTTCCGGAGACCATAATTGTCGCAACGCCATTTTTTCCGGCCTTCCTGGCGGCAGCAATTTTAGTAGCCATCCCTCCGGTACCAACAGCAGAGCCGGCCCCACCGGCAGCATGCTCCACCTCACGAGTAATCGCTTTGACCAATGGGATCAGCCTGGCATCAGGATACGTACGGGGATCTGCGCTATAAAAGCCCTCAATGTCTGTCAGAATCAGCAGGAGATGTGCTTCGGCAACATTGGTAACCAGAGCGGAAAGATTATCGTTGTCACCAAATTTGATTTCATCAACAACAACGGTATCATTTTCATTTATTACCGGAATAATCCCGAAACCGAGCAGAGCATCCAGGGTTGCCCGGGCATTGAGAAAACGCTGGCGACTGCCAAGATCTTCACTGGTCAACAACACCTGGGCAGCTTTCAGATTATTTGGTGCCAGAGACGTTTGATATGCCTGCATCAGACGGGTCTGACCGATAGCCGCAGCTGCCTGTTTGTGTGGAATGGTCCGTGGTTTGTCCGTCAATCCCAGTTCATTTCGACCCGCCGCAATGGCGCCGGAGGAAACGACTATTACTTCCAGGCCGCGATGGCGCAACAAAGCTATTTCATCACAGATTTGTCCGATGACAACCATATCCAGAGTCCCCTCCGGATCTGTCAATACCCCACTCCCGATCTTGATCACAATACGTTTTACTGTTTTAAGCAGTCCCCTCCTCATTACCACACCTCTTCCGGCTTACCCCACAACCGTCGTGCAATTTCGTCCAGTAACAAATCAATGCCTTCTCCGGTTGCCGAAGAAATCGGAAATACCGCTATGCCCCTGCCTTCGAACCATGCTTTGATTGCCGGAAGCTCGTTTTTTGTCTGGGACAAATCCGTCTTGGTAATAACCACAATCTGTTCTTTGGCTGCCAATTCGGGGCTAAAGAGAGCAAGCTCATGATTTATCGTCTCAAATTCAGCCTGAGGCTCACGCTCCGGCATCCATGAAATGTCCACAAGGTGCAATAGTATCCCCGACCGCTCCAGGTGTTTGAGAAAACGAAGACCAAGTCCTGCACCATCATGGGCTCCCTCGATGATACCCGGAATATCGGCCATGACAAAGGAACGATAATCCTTATACGGAACAACCCCCAAAGAGGGAACCATAGTGGTAAATGGGTAGTCGGCGATTTTGGGGCGAGCGGCGGAAATTTTGCTGATAAGCGATGATTTACCGGCATTGGGCAGACCAAGAAGCCCTACATCAGCCATCAGCTTCAATTCCAGCCTGAGTTTGCGTTCTTCATGTTCTTCACCCGGCTGGGCAAATTTGGGCGCCTTGTTGGTGGCGGACGCAAACCGGGCATTCCCCTGCCCCCCTCTTCCTCCTCGCAAAAGAATCACCCGCTGACCGTTTTCTGTAAGGTCGGCAAGAATGTCATCGGTTTCAACATCCTTGATCACGGTTCCGACCGGTACCTTGAGGACCAAATCCTTACCGCCGGCGCCATGCCGGTTTTTACCCATCCCGTTATGTCCGTTTTCCGCCTTCTGATGAGGCCGGTGGCGCAACTCCAGCAACGTTGATAATCCTGAAATCGCTTCAAAGATGACATCGCCCCCCTTACCACCGTCCCCGCCGCTTGGACCGCCAAACTCGATAAACTTTTCATGACGGAACGCGACACAACCGGCGCCGCCATGCCCGGAAGTTGCATATAATGTTACTTCATCGATAAACTTCATCACATTACTCCCCATCCAGCCAGGCTTGAATTGTCTGTAAGCGCCCGTTCCATGACTCGGAAAGCCGCTCGGTCAGAAAACAGGTAAACAAACTGTCAAAAAGCTGTATCCCCTGTTCCATCAGGAACATACGTTCATAAAAGACCGCTTCACGTTCACTCATCTGGTCTACGGTAGCGTCTTTTTCAACGCGTACCTGAGGACATTTAAAAGACGCAAAACCGAATGTGTCACCTTTCAGCGTAAGCTTCCAGGGATTCTCGTCCTTTTCCATGCAGATCGTCGCACTGGTAATGCGTTTGCCCCCCTTGAGAGCCGATATTGCCTCCAGGTAGCTATCCTGAGAACCGGAAACCGTTACCTTCTGAATTCCCCCCTCTTCACCGCCCCCTTGAAACTGGATACGATCATCAATCCAGGCAGAAAATTTTTCACCGGTGGAAATATGACCGGGACAGCACACGGAAAATTCTCCCTCTCCGTTTACGCCACGCTGCAGCAACCAGAGCATGAACTCCCATCCAAGCCACTGGTTATCGCGGATCAGGGCAACAACGGCATCAGAGCCGGCCAGATTTGCAGACTCAAGAGAATCAAGCAGTTGTCCGTGCAGTAGTTTACGAGCGCGGGCAAATGGATGGATAACAACAGGACTGAATCCTTCAAACGTTTTACGGAAAAGATCCTCGAAGCGTTCGATAACCTTTGTACCGAGACTGAAGAGCGTAAGTACGCCGTTTTTCTGGTCCCATACGACATCAACCGACGAAGGGACCGGCAGACATTTTGTCAGCAGGCGGAGTTGAACCTGCTCCTTAATCTCTTCCCGCTTATGCTTCGGGGTCCGTCGCAAGTTGGGGTTCTGAGCCAGAAAGGCCCCTTCTTCACGGCCGGCATGTGATTTCAGAACGGCGGCAGGTATTTTTCTCTGATCTTTGCGAAGAGAAAATACGACGTAATTGTCACGCCAAAAGTCGGAGGGGACACTAAATTCGACATCATCCGGCTTATCAACAAGGGTCCATCCTTCGGCAGATTCTTCGGTTGAATTCTCGATTGACTGGAATCCACGATCAGCCAGCTTCTTTGAAAACCAGTCAAATTGATCTTTTGCCGGCAATTCTCCTGTTACAGCAAACTGGGTAATACTTACGGTATTGGCATATACGCCCATAATAATATTCCTTTCGGTTACTTGCCCAATAATCGGACATATTCTTCAACAGTGAGAGAGCTGTGCCAATGACCACTTAGCTTGCCGCAAACGGTGCCACCCCAGAACAGCAGTACCACCAGAACGGCAAAAAGCACGCCAGGCACGATGAAACGTCGTACTGCCCGCATGGAAAGAGCACCGTTACATCGACAATGGCTGATACACCTCCAGCACGCAATACATTCAGGAGAGGCGACGGTCGATTTGTGCATGACATCTATGTATGCGGGGCACACCTGACTACACACCCCGCAGGATACACAGCGATCCGGATCTCTTGTCACGCGCAGTGGAGAAAAGAGTGCGACCAGCCCCAAAAGCGCACCATAGGGGCAGAGATAACGGCAAAACGGGTTGCGCATCAGCAGCGACAGTCCCACCAGTGTGATAATAACACCACATGCTGACGGGGAAATATGCAGAAAAAAATTCATAAGACGCACATCAGCAGTCATATGATACTCTGACTGAATGAATCGTAATTGTGCCTCGGGAGACATGGCAATGGCAACGGAGTAGATAAAAAAGGCCATCACCAGATATTTCAGGCTTCGTAACAAGATATCAAGCCACGAGGGGAGACGCAGATTGCGCCGCATCAGGTGGAACCCCCATTTCCAGGACCATTCGGAAACCGCGGCAATTGGGCATATCCATGAACAGAATGAGCGCCTCAACAGGAAAGAAACCAGAATTACCGTTACAAAAACGATCACAGCCGCCGGATGTACAGAATTAATTTTGTACCCTTCCAACCAGGATACCGTGCCGAGCAATCCTGAAATAGGGAGAAAACCATCAATGCCATCCGGGCGAATGGCGACCGAACCATCGGCACCGGAGCTCATCATCTGCACAAACCGGTAGTAACGAACTCCGAGCCATATCACAAATCCGAGAAAACCGGATTGCGCCAGAATTCGCAACGGCTGTACGTAACGTGAGGACATTCAACTCTCCAAAAACTGAGGCGGGTTGTAACACCCGCCTCGGCAACCTACTCAACCTTTAAAGCAACGTAGTGAATGGTACCGTCGGGCCGTTTCAACAGCAGCCGCACAACGTCTCCTTTTTTCAGCCGGGCAACAATCGCATTGTACGCTTTAACTGTTTCAGGCCTTTGACCGTTGATTTCGATAACGACGGAACCCGTTGCCACTCCACGTTCTTCAGCAGCAGAACCGGGCTTGATCTCCGTAATAACCAGCCCCTTGCCGTCACGGAGACCAAGTCGATCAGCGAGCTCTTTACGGAGCTCTTCGACAGTTATTCCAATTTTGTCACTTTCTTTAGCATCTTCCGGGCCAACATCTCCATCTTTATCTTTTAACGTACCAATTACAAGTTTTATATCCTTTTTAGCCCCATCACGAAAAACAACTATCCTGACTTCCTTGTTAACAGGAGTTGCAGCAACGTACCGAGGAAGTTCGGTTCCATCGTTGATCTGCTTACCGTCGTATTCGACAATCACATCACCCGCCTTGAGCCCTGCTTTTTCGGCTGGAGCATTCTTTTCAACCGAAGCAATCAAGGCCCCTTTTTCCGATTCAAGTCCGAAAGACTTTGCCAGGTCTGCGGTAAGCGGCTGAAAACGTACGCCAAGATACCCTCTGGTCACCTTGCCGGTGTCACGTAATTGACTGACTATTGTTTTAGCCACGTTTATCGGGATTGCAAATCCGATTCCACCACCACCCCCGGCAATAATGGCCGCATTTATTCCGACAACACGTCCGTCACTGCTGAAAAGTGGACCACCCGAGTTCCCTGGGTTAATGGCAGCATCTGTCTGAATAAAATCGTCATAGGGTCCGCTTCCTATTACTCTCCCTTTGGCACTGACAATACCTGCGGTAACGGTATGGGAAAGACCAAACGGGTTACCAATAGCCATCACCCATTCGCCAACTTCAAGTTTGTCGCTGTCACCCAACTCGGCAAAGGGAAGCTCACCTTTCTCACTGATCTTGATCAACGCGAGGTCAACCTTCTCATCGACCCCCTTAATCTCTCCTTTTACTTCCCTGCCGTCAGACAACTTGACCATCACTTCATCAGCTCCGGTGACGACATGATTGTTGGTCAGGATATATCCATCGGAACTGATAATAAAACCGGTACCAAGGCTCTGTTCGCGATGCGGACGCTGTTGCGGCATCTCATCAAAAAAACGGTTAAAGAAATCGTCCAACTGATTATCTCCAAACGGATTTTGCTGTTGCGGGCGGCGGAGACGCTGTTTGGGCTTACTATTTTTTGCGGTACGGATATTTACAACCGTAGGATTTAGATTTTTTGCAAGGACAACAAAATCCGGGTTAACAGCCTTTGCCTCAGAAACTGCAGGGTAAAACAATGCATACATCAGCCCTGGAATCAGAATGTAAGTGGCAATAAAACGTGTGAACAACATAATTGACCTCCGATATTCTAAATTGTTTAACTGGCAGGGGCGGGATCGCATAAGCAACGACACCGCCCCTGAGTATTCCAGAATAAAATAAACAATCAAACCGGAAAAATCAACCCCCGGCTACCCTTCTTTCAAAATATACCCCTGCCCGCGAACGGTATGAATAAGTTTATTCGGAAATTTACCATCAACCTTTTTGCGGAGGTAGTTAATATAAACATCGATGATATTTGTAAATGTTTCAAAAGGATATTCCCAGCAGTTATCGGCAATATTTGCCCGCGTAAGAACGCTTCCGGCATTACGAACCATATATGCCAACAGGTTGTATTCCTTTGCCGTGAGAACAATTTCGGTCTGACCTCTCCAAACCTTATGATTAACCGGGTCAAGACGAAGATCGGCAAAACGGATTTCAGCGCCACGATCCTGCTCGCTCCGTCTGATGAGAGCTCTCACACGTGCCTGCAACTCGGCAAAAGCAAATGGTTTCACCAGGTAGTCGTCCGCACCGGCATCAAGTCCGGATACCACATCGGTTGTCTCCGCCTTTGCAGTCAGCATCAGAACAGGGACCTGGTTGCCGGCTTCACGTAAATCATGCAATACGGTCAAACCATCCTTCTTGGGCAGCATGCAATCCAGGATAACAAGATCAAATTCACCGCTGCTCGCGCGCTTGAGACCATCAGCACCGTCGTAACTGAGCGTAACCTGATAATTATCATCTTCTAGACCTCGTTTAATAAAGCTGGCTACTTTTTTTTCATCTTCTACAATCAGAATTTTCATCACAATCTCCTTTCGTTAGTTTGAAACAGAATTACTAGTATTCAGCTCCTATACTCATTTCCATTCGTCTCATAATCTCAGATGCCGCTTCCTCAACTGATTTGTTAGTTATATTAACTATATACCATTCGGGATGTTTTCTATACAATTGGCGACACGCCGATATCTCATCTTCTACCTGCTGATAGTCATTGTAACTGCCACGCGGACTTTGTCGCATGTTAATCAAGCGGGACGTTCGTATCTCAACAAGTCGCTTCGGATCGATCAGCAAACCGACTATTTTAGTCTGATCGATTTCAAACAACTCCTCCGGTGGCGCAATACCGAAAACAATCGGAACGTTTGCAACCTTATACCCTTTATGGGCAAGATACATGGAAAGCGGCGTCTTTGATGAACGCGACACACCGACGAGAACCAGATCCGCCTTATGCAAATACCGTGTTTCCTGGCCGTCATCATGCTTGACGGTAAAATTAACCGCTTCGATACGACGATAGTAATCGGTGTCGATGCGATGAAGCAAGCCCGGTTTTTCGCGAGAGGGGGCTCCCAGATATCGAGACAGGCTGTAAATAAGAGGACTAAGCAAATCTACGGTTATAAGCCCACACTCTTCGGCTATACGCTCAACGATCTCTGACAAGTGCGGATCAACCAACGTATAGACAACAAGACCGGGCGTCACAACAGCGACGGACAAGGCCTGTTGTACATCGGACGATGAACTGACTTTAAAAAGACGATGAACGCGTACGTCACCATCATAAAACTGTGAAAGCGCAGCACGAATTACGCGCTCGGCAGTCTCTCCGGTTGAATCGGAAAGTACGTAAATCGTTTTCATATCTATCATTAAACCTCAACAGTTAATGAGAAACCGGCCTTCTTTTCTAATGAGAATGTACGTCCTCACGATCACGTTGTCAAGTATATTTTGTATTTACTAATACAATTAATGTTTACCCGCACATAATTAATTGTTTGACCAACCCGGAATGTCGGATATACTCAGTACATTACACAAATCGAGGAGGGTTATATGGGAAGAGAATATTCACTGCAGGAGGCAATTGGCTTGGCAATCAAGGCGGAAAAAGATAGCATGGATTTCTACAGAAAGGCAGCCTCAGTCGCTAAAAATGAAAGGGCAAAAAAAGTACTTGAATTGCTGGCCAATGAGGAAGTGGGACACCTGAAGGCGTTTTTCGATCATTACAAAGGTACAGAATTTGGAGATCTGACTTCATATATCAATTCTCCGGTCGACACAAAAAACCCGACATACATGAAATTGGAAAAGGCGCTCAACGAAGATCTTATTGAACAAAAAGCAATGGAACTTGCTCTGATTGAGGAGAAAGAATGTATCGGCCAGTACACCCAACTTGCCCAGGGCGTTGTGGACCCGGCGGTAAAGGCGGTGTTTGATCGTGTTGTCAAAGAAACTCAAGGGCACTATGCACTCATTGAAGCGGAGTACGCTCATCTGATGGGTATGGTCCATGAATCTGATCAGGACATTTTTGTTCGAGAGTAGAAATAGCACGCTATCATACACCTGAATCCTTGACGCCTCCGTGTCTCCACTTGCCTGGAACGCCTTAGGTTCAACGCAAAACACCCCGCACTTTTTTGAGTGCGGGGTGTTTTGTTTAAAATTCCCGGCGGCGACCTACTTTCCCACACAGCTACCCGTGCAGTATCATCGGCCCTGAGGGGCTTAACTTCCGTGTTCGGGATGGGAACGGGTGTGACCCCCTCGGCATAGCCACCGAG
>CAIYZD010000776.1 GCA_903930585.1 uncultured Geobacteraceae bacterium
ATTCTTCTGTGTCTTTCAGTGTCGGGAATTAGAGTTATGAAACTGTTTGACAAGGACAGGTACTGGGATTGCGGCCTTCTCTGGCAGCACGTTCAGTTACTTCAAATGAACCAAATCCGGTAAAGACCACCTTGTCACCAGCTTTCAAAGTCTCAGTAACTGTTTCCAGGAAAGCATTGACCGCTTTCTCCGCTTCTACCTTTTTTAGTTCAGCCTTCTCAGCTACTTTTGCCACAAATTCTGCCTTTGTCATGTGCTCTCCTTGATTTAGAGGAATGGATCCCCGATTATGTGATTCAGCTCTCTGCAAGCGTAATAACTCGATTAGCCCACTCAACAGAGCGCTTATATCGAACCATTTCGTCAGCCGAAAACTTTGCACCTCTTGTCATTATTTCAGATGATTCCAGTAATTCTTTCAGAGTAGCCAGCAGGTCATCTTCCATCGGCGTCATAAATAGTACCTCGTAAAAATGAGAGGCGAATTCCTACCATAGATATTGAACGTGGTCAACAAACATACTAATTTCGAAAGCGTGGGTGGTCATCTGTCATGTAAATCATATATACTGCACATGAAGGACAATCTGCTCATCGCGAAGAATCTAAAAGTTTTAGCAGCCCCTGCGAATCTGAACTTCTTTGCATCTGCTCAACAATGTACTCAAGACTGGCATCTCCAAAGGCTTTCCAATATTCTCCAATAACGGCATTTTTTTCATCACCTTCGCTTAAACCGGCGTCTTCGGCTTTAACACCACGAGCGTAAACAACTGCGGGAACTCGATCAATCCCGTAACGCCGAAACAGAAGAGGATCTACCCCAAACGGCACAGGCAATATTTCGCACTCTCCTTCTTTTGCAGGATTACAGGCCGGATTACGCTGCACTACCCGGCCAACCAGATCGATTGTCGGCTGAATCTTCCCCACGCCGCCAACAAAACCGCGCAATACCATCATAATTCTCGGATCACCGTACCTTGCAATTGAAGCGGCATAATTTCTGATGGTCTGCAGCGGCATTGAGGATGAGACAAAAACATAGATCCGTTCATCGGCTCCCAACTTCCCTTGTGCTGTAGTCGGTTTATCACTGTCAGGGTAATACTGCTCTACTGCGTCACCAAAGAGTGCCTGCTTGATTCTCTCTGTTTCTGCCTTCAGGCGACCCTGGAACTCAGGCGACTGATAAACCACATTAGTTCGCTCTGCCGCTTCCATCATCTTTTTTTCAGATGCATTTGTCGGGAGAGTGATTGATGTGCCAAGCTCCTCCGCCTTCTTGAGACTCACCTCGATATCGGGAATAGAGAGCGGCTGCGCCTTCATTTCCTTCCAGAGCAGGCCTGCGACAAAAATCTTCACCGAGTCCGACTTCGACGTTATAAAAGCCCTTCCCGGTTTCCCTTCACACCTGCCGACTGCTTTGAGATAAACAGATTCCACCACTTGACGCTCTACCTGGTAGCAGGCGTCGGGAGTATCGATAAATACCGGGCGGGCCGTTGCAGCATTACCACTCGCCATTAACGGAACAATGATAGCAACTGCGGCGATTGTCAGTTTATGCCATAGCCTACGCAACAGAGCCTCCTTCGGGTCAATGACCAGAGAAAATTATCAGGCGAGCCCTGTGTTGTTCCCCAGGGCGGGTTTTTTCCTGCTCCCCAGATAAAGGTTGATCGTCCAATGGGGATACATTCATTCCCTTTCACGGGCCTTACTTCTTGCAGCCGGTAATTGCTCTTGGTGAGAATCGGCGCCATTACGCCATTCATTGCACATTTATTGATGCCGACATCAAACATCAGCGATTCCCGCCCCAGCTTGAAGAGCATTCTGGCGGCAAGGCCGGCATTTACATTGAGCGGGTTGTTGTCACTCATACTTCCTGACAACGGGTAAAATGACCCCCAACTCCCCATACACCAGAAAAGTGGATCAAGAGGGCTTGAAACGGCAGCTGCGACACTATCAGCAGCACAGGCAGCCTGCGAAATCGGATTAGCAAAAAGAAGCGCCTCCGGATTAATGATAAAGGAGAGACTATCGTCATTCCACATCGGATCGACTTCCGTCATATAGGCGACATCAAACGCCCCCTTTTCAGCGCAGGGAAAGTCCATAAACAGCTGCAGAATCGACCATGCGGGGAAAATATAATAATGCACCTGTTGAAACGACTTGTTCGCGTCGCCATTTGTTTTACTCTTGATACTTCCGGAAGAGAAACCTGGTTTCGGATTAACCATGCCCGATCCGAGAGCCGGGAAGCAATAGGGGTCCTTGACCGTTTCAATCAGGCGGGCGTGTTCCCAAAAGGCAGACGTCACACCGATGGTAATGCCGCCTTTACTGTTCGGACAGGCACAGACAGGAGAGGTCACATTACCCGGTGATGGCTCGTCGCTTCGACCGGTCGAGACACCACCAATCATTGCAGGGAACATACATTGCCAGCAGATATCGGTCACAGGATTGAGCGTAGTGCCTCTACAGGCTCCAATCGCTTCATGCGTACCGGGCAGTAGAAGTGCCAGCAGCATTACCAGACTATTCCATTTCATCTTCATAGCGAACCCTGTATGTATCTCCGTCATTTTTCATGAAAATGGTATTTTGACCAACCTGATAGCGCCCAACGGCTCCTTTATCTCCAAGCTTCAGCCGGGCATTGGCTTGAAGCTGTTCAGGCGACACATCGCCATAGTCACCCTGCATAAAGCGGACTCTGATCGTGACAAACGCCCGGGCGAACGCTCCCTCATCAATTTTAGCCGCAGCAGTAATTCGTTGCGAATATTCGATGCGCTTCCCGCCATCTGAATCAGACAGAGATGTCACGCCGGGAGTAGAAATCGCTTGCCCGGCCTTTGCCACCAGATTGACCGGAAACAGCACCGAATTAAACAATGAGGAGGCCCTTGTCGTTTCCTCAACCTTTGTCCATGACTCGTGAGAGCAGCCTGACAAAGCTGCAGCCAGCAGAATTACCGTTGTACGTTGCAACCTGTTCATCCGTTTCTCCGTTTCTTGCTCTTTTGAATTTTTGGGACAATTACCTCCGTCACCTCCATGACCCTCCCCTGCTGCCTGATGATCGAGGGGACAGCCATAAGCTGGCAGCGACTGATGATTTTATTGTTCACATAGGACACCGTGCGCTTGACCTGCTGGGCAATAATTCCAAACGCCCCTTCGGTAATCAGAAGCGTCACATCCAGTCGCTGGCTGTACTCAGAGTCATTAAACCAGGCGACCTGTTCCCGGTCAGTGCCGTTTATGACGATAATTGTTTTCGGGTAGGTCACATATTCAAGTGGATTGAAGGTATAGCCCTTTGGATAGAGAATTCCTCCCGAACCATCGGGAACATCGATATCGGTTGTGTAGGTCATATCAACCAGGCGTACTCTTTCGCGCTCCGCTCGCGGCAGGCTCCCTTTATCAGGCGGCCCCTCGTAGTTCTCAGCCTTTTTCTTGTCCAGTACCTTGTTCCAGTCAACCTGCCTGGCACGCTCTTCGATTTCGTTAAGTGCATCCTTTTCGGCCACCGGGTATGTTCTACCAAAAGTACCCAGCTCTTTTGCCTGGGCTGCTAACACACAAAGACAGAGGATTGCACCTGCCAGTAATGCCAGTAGTGTGCGCCGGATCATTGGGTGACCTTCTGAAATTTCGTATTGATACTGTCGGTAATCGTTTGCTGGGCACCTTGAATTTTGTTGGTCAGATCCTTTTGGATGTCGCTAAAGTATTCCGAAAGATCGATCCTTGAAAAATCAAGTGCCTGAAACTCATCAGGGGTAAAGCCGCGACAGTTGGGAGAAGCCGGTAATCCCCAGTCGCCATTTGGTTGAAAAACATTCAATTGCTGTCTGCCCTGTTCATGGATAATCCGCGCCATTTTCGAGTTAAAGCAACAATACCCCTTCGCCTTTTGGACACAGCCAATGAAACGGTACCTTTTCTGGCAATAGTCTCCCACGAAATGGCAATCCTTCGCCTTTTCCTGCATACCTGTCTGGATATCCCCCTGATCACAGCCACTGCCCATCAGGACTTTCATCACAACCAGCACAACGACAGCTATCACTATGGTCGCAGGATTAAAAAGAGCACCCGCATACGCCTGTAGTCCCGAAGAGACGGCTGCCGCTCCGCTGGTACCGCTGGCAGCCGCTGCAGAGACGCCGGTTGCTACCGATCCACTTACCAAGGTGGTGCCACCCGTAGCGGTTACAATGCCGACTGATGTTGTGCCAACGAGAGGAGTTAGTGTCGCCGCCCCGCTTGTAACCATGGAAGAGTAATAGGCAACCTGTCCAATCTCATAGGCCGTCTGGATAGCGCTGACAGTTGTAGAAATCGTATTGCCGGTATCTTCTGTCATCGCTTCATCACTTTCGCAGCAATCGTTGATCATTCCGACAGTCAGACCGGGAGGCCTGCACCGGGAGGCCTTGCCGTTAAAGATGTACAGTTGCCCCAGGCAATTCCCATCCGTATCGCGGGCGTCATCTTTGAGCATCGATTCGTCAAGTGTCGTCGTCTCCACCGCCCCAGGTGCTGCCGGGTTGATGCAAGGGTTCGCCGAGCACTGCATTACACCTTGATACTCCATACATGTGTACTGGTTGCCGAGCGGGCAGGTATTAAAGCCGCCAAAACAATTATCCTTGAGCGGATCGTAGACGCCTGAACCACTACAGGTCGGAATTGCTTCACACATACCGATTGGGAGCGGTGTATAGGTCGTACCGGCAGGGCAATCGTGTTGCACATCGGAAATGCATTTATCAAGGCTTGTGGAGAAGGTCGTGGTTGCCTTGAGTGAAAATGCCGGATCTTGGGGACAGGTAACTCCCAGAAGGCATTTGAAATCAGATTGGCTCCAACTGTACGAACCACAGTTCCGGGAGATTGAGGACAGGCAGACATTCAGGTTCGGGTCATATACTCCACTGGCACATACCGGAGCAGAGAAACAGATATTTGCACTTACATCAAACGAGTAGATGCCGCAATCCGTGCTGATGGTGGCCTCACAAAGATCGGTCGAAAAATTCAGCGTACCGCCAGGGCAAGAAGGCGCAAGGGTACAGAGTCCAGTGGCACTGTCGTAGGTACCCTGACTACAGGTTGGCGAGTAGCTCGTCCAGCAAACATCAAGTCCGGGATCGAAACTGCCACCGGCACAGGTCGGGTTGGTGGCAGCCAGACATTGATTACCATTGACGATCGTCTGACCAGGCGAGCAGACCGATTGCATTGAAGCCATGGTGAAGTTTCCCGCCAGAGACCAGGCACTAGCTGGTGAGCCGTCACCACAATATCGATCCATAAAGTAATAGCTGCAGCTACCTGCACTGTCACACTGAAGTGCAGACAGCGCATATCCGGTGCTGGTCAGCTCTTTTCTGGTAAGTAATTCAGCAGGTGATTGAAATGTGGCAGAGTCAGAACCAAGACAGCAATATTGGGCATCTACGGCAACTTGTCTCTGTGCACCATTTGGGCAGGAAATGTTGATATTGCAACAGGAGCTGCTTCCCGGCAAACAGAGAAACGAAGTTGGGCTGCACGCCAGAACCTGCTGTGTTGTCGCATTGGTTATGGCATCACATTTGTTTGTGGTCGCATTATAGGTCGTTCCGCTGGGGCACTCCGGCGATTTTTCACAGCGGGAGCGGCTTGTGGAATAATTGTAACCACTGGGGCAAGAAGTCACTATAGGTTGGATACACAGGTTATATGAGGGATCGTAGCTGCCATATGTGCAGGTGGGTGTACGTTGGCAAACACCTGCCTGTGCGTTGTAAATATAGCCATTGGCCGTGTCACATGTCGGCATCCAGGCTTTCTCACAGCGATCTTTTGCTGCGACAAAGGCACCGCCATCAGAGCAAGCAACAGATTTAACACAGCGATCATAGGTCGGACTTGCCTGATTGGCGTCATAGGAATACCCAGGCAAACAATCATTTTGTACCAGCTTCTCGCAGCGGTCGGTTATCGGATTAAGAGTCCCGTTTTCCGGACAAACTACGGTTTTGGTGCATTTATCAATAGTAGAGTCCCATGCATAGCCATTGCCGCAAACGGTCGTGGCAGCGGCCTGGCACATATCACGAGCCGGTTCCAGCAGAGAACCACCAGGGCAAACGGCGGCGTTATATGTTTCTACGCACTTTGTTGAAGCGATCGGACAAAATTGTCCCTGCACCGTCTGGATGCAGTTTGCCACTTCACCTGGGTCAGCAGCGTACCCGTTACCGTTAAGATCCTGACCACATATGATAGTACTGAGCGCGTTTGGATCAGTCGGTGGTGATGGCGGTTGTGGTGGAAGAGTTATCGCATTGGGATCAAGTGGCGTCAAAGCGCAATCAAGTATTCCGGGAAACTCGACAATTTGAGAAGTCCTGACACCGTCCTGGCCACTGACCCATTCACCATTCGAACCCATGACGACAGCCTGTGGTGCCTGCCCGCTGTATGCGCTTTTACCACCTGAAGTCAGGGCATCAAACGTTAAAGCCGTCCCGGAGAGAGTTGTGAACGCCACTCCAGTGCCAAACTCTTTCCAGGCGTCAATATATGTGCTTTGCCCGGAGGTCGCTGCTCCCAGATAAGTTCCAAAACGCTTGATGATAAAATCCTGGGTTGCGGTGCTGTCAATAGTTACCGGCTTTGCTGCACCATATTTTCCGAGCGCTACCATCTGCTTGAGTGAACCAATGTCCGTTCCGGCAACTTTATACTCCTGAGAGATATCAGCAGAAAAAGCGAAGTAACCGTCAGGAAGTGCCGTACTACCGGTAGCAGCAGATTTAGCGAGTGCATATGTTTTACCGTTATGCCCCGTAAAAAACACCAGAGCATCGGCATAGCGGTGCGTTGTACCAGGAATCAGGTCATTGCAACTGACCGCGAGTACGGTCGTTGGCACACCGGTAACAGAGAGAAGTACCAGCGAATACAGTACGGCATACATGAAACGAAACATTTACCACCTCTCTACTGCATAGGCTTTTTTTGACCGCTAGAACAGATAGTGTCCTTGCCGGCCAAGCGAAGTGTCTGGACAAACACTGCTGTTTCCGGAAAGTTGTTGAGGCAGGTACAGTCCTCCACAATCTGTTCTGCCGGGCTCTCAACAGGGCATGTTCCCTCGACACACGTCCGGTAGAAAATATCAAAGGACTGTCCAGGCACCCTGAGGTCTGTCACATTCCCGCTCGTCGTCGTTTGGGTGTCAGTTTTCGACGTGCGGGTTTTACATCCCAATTCACAGTCGGCTCCCAGGGTTTTGGATATGCCAATACTGCCATTAGCCGAAGTCCAACCAGTAGGGCCCAGACGTGTATCCTGAAACGTAAGTGTCGTTGTGTTATCGGTAGCTGTCGTTTCCACCTTGCCAAAACGGGTGCCTACATTCGAGAAGTCAAACGGCGCCGCCGTACCGCACACGTATGTCCGATTTTTATGCCACCACGGGCGGCACACTTTGTTGGTACCGGCTGAACCGGTGAATAATTGGCAAGAGGGGAGTTGATTAAGGCCGGTTGCTGTAAAATTCTGGGAGGTAACGACGCCATCGATCTGCTCATCTTTGATTTTACAGTCAGGATCGCTCTCTAAAGCAGAACATTTGTTGTCAACTGATTCGCTAAAATCATCGACGGAGAATTCAAAAAAATAGCTCCAGTCAAAAGTTGGAGCTTGAGCTCCTCTCCCACCACACGCTAGGCTGGTTTGAAAGCTCGTATCAAAGCCGTTTATCACCCCATCGACCGTCCCGCTGCCAACATTGCAGCCCCCGGTTTGCATATTCGAAAGACTGAATGTTGCGGAGGTCAACTTCCACAAAGAAATCGATGTAACGGCTGGCAATGTCACTGTTTTATAAGTGTGCCAGCCATCGCCACCAGGGTTATCATTGCAATTATTATGGGCAGCCCCCGGTCCACCAGGGCCGGTATCTAAATATTGGAGTTGATAGGTCTGCTCATCAACCTTATGTTCGCGTATATAGACCAGATGATCGGTACAAAGCTGGCCGGTTCCAATATCGTTGAATGATTTGGTCGTGCTTGAAACCCCCGCCACTCTATCAACCTTACACGCACTTATTTTTCCTTGGGAGTTCTGAGCTGCTGAGGAGTTCGACATCATGTAGTAGAAACTGTTCGGGTCCGATGCTTGAGAGATTGAGATATTGTCCCTGGCAGCGGTCAATTGAGCTGAGTTTCTATAATAACCGGCTGCCACGTTTATGGCCGGTGATGAGGCTAACGCCGTGATGCTGTTTGCCGATGTCGCGGTGCTGTTGGTGATTTGCCCGAAATACGTAATGGTGACCAGGTCGGTACTGACGCTGCTGATGGTCAAGGCAGGGTTATTCTGGTGTATGGCGTTAACGATGCCGCCGCCAAGGTCTTTTAACACTATGGAGCTGTTCTGCCAGATCAGATTGCTTCCGCAACTGCTGTTGATACAGTAGCATCCGCCAAGATCGGTGAGCGAAGCCGGAACCGCCGTGACGTTATTGCTGGCATCAGCCCCCCATATGTAGTTAGAGCAGTTTTGCCAGGTTCCCGCCGTACAGGAGATGAAGCCATTGGCACAAACGGCGGAAACAAGCACAGGCAGCGAGTAAACATTGTCCGTTGTACCGTCGGCATTGTTGTCCTGGCTGATGATTACCTGTTGAAGATCGCCCGTTCCCGCCGGCTGGATAAATACCTCAAGGAACTTGCTTGAAGAGGGGGCATTGAGCGTTGCCTGAAAACTTTTCGAGCCGTCAACCGTCTGCATGAGGTTAGCCGAATTAGTCATGGGTTGTGAAATATTACTGTTGACCTTGTTCTTGCTGCCAAACCTTGTCAGAGCAGTCTTTCCGGTTGCCTCTCCTAACGCTGTTCCGTCAGCAGCAAATGCCGAAGATGTGCCTGCCACCATTGTCAGCAACAGACTAACTGCGGTACTTTTTGACCATTTTGCCGATGGCATCTTCATAACTCACCCCACTGTCGACCATTGCTTCAATCTCGGCGATTTCTTTCGCGTCTGACGTAAATACGTAATAGGAAAAAGGATCAACCGCCAGACGTCCGACACCGGTACTAAATGGGGTATCCATGAATATTTCAGAATAATTTGGCTTGTTGCTCTTGGTGGACTTGAGGATCTTCATGCTGAACTCGTCATAGTCGAGGAGCTTCTCGCTCAACGCCTTTTCAAAATCTGCCGACTCAAGATAGAACTTGAAGGCGGAGTTGTTTCTGATGACATCACCGACTCCACCAAACAGCTTCATGTCGAGAACTGACTGGGTGATGATAGTGAAACTCCCCCCATATTTTCGGGCCCGGCGATACCCTTCTTCAATAACCTCTTTCAGGATCGAGCTCTCGCCAAGAAACTGCCATGCTTCATCAAACACGATCAGTCGCTGATCCGCTTTGTCGGAGAGATAGAGATCCTGAGTGACGGCGTTGATAACCTGAAGTGTAACTACCCGGAACAGATCTTTCCTCGCTTTCAGGTGCTCAAGCTCCAGCACGACAAACTCGTCATTACCGATATTCAGGTTGCTGACGCCGTTAAAGAACTTTCCAAAGGCACCATCACTGGTAAAATCAGCCATATTGAAGGCCAACCTGCTGGCAGCTTCCTTTACTTCGCCGCTTTCTGTTGAATACTGCTCAAAATTGTTCAGATATTCATGCACGGTATCAATAGAGGCGGCATTTGCCTCTTTATCCCACGCCCACCTGACCGCTTTTTTGATCAGCGTCATCTCGGTATCACTCGGCAGTGATTTACCGGTGGTGAAAACCATCTGCGCCACGATAGGCGCTATGATCGGAATGTCGTATTCAGGGTCCATGACGTTGGTGAAGGGATTGAGGCAGACATCCGTCTCTTCGCTGAAGTCGAGGTAGCGGGCACCAAACAGTTTGGTCATCTTCTTGTACGAACCACCAATATCGATAATTCTGATTTTCGACTGCATCGCGAAGTAATTATAGACCAGGTAGTTGACAAAGAAGCTTTTGCCGGCCCCTGAAGAGGCACATACCATGGCGTTATGGTTATTGACCGCCTTGTTGAAAATATCGACTCCAAACAGTTGGCCTTTTCTGCCGGTAAAAAGCATCACCGGCTTTCCCATCCCGGAGAAATCACTTTGAACCGGCAAAGTCACGCTGATTGTCTCAACGGGCATGATGTGATCGCGGTCGAGCGTGTCGATAGTTGAACCATAATTGTAGAGACCAAACGGAAGCGAAGAGATGAAGAGCGGTACCAGCACTCCTCTATCTTCCTGCATCTTGTACCCTTGCCCTTCCCATACCCGTTTGGCTCTGGTCACTGACTCGTTAACGAGCCGTTCGTCCTCGCCAAAGACCCACATGATTGGAATGATCCGATAGAATTTCGTACCCCGCTCCAATTCGTCTACAGCCCAGAGGTATTCCTCTTTTTTGCGTGCCAGCGACGGGGCAAGGCTTCCCACGCCCTGCTGCTGCAGGACGATGTTGCATTTTGTGTGCAGCTTGTTCTTCTGATCCTGGAGAACAATATTCAGGGTATACATGAAGGGTGTTCTGATCTGATCGGAGTCAGTGGCCATCCCCATGATGCCGCCGAAGAGCTGGTTGGTCTGAATTGGATCACCTGTTCTCGGGAAGGCATTGGGAGTAATGCAGCGAAAGTATTTTGAATCAAACTTCAGATACGATAAGTGCTTTTCCACTCGTGTACCGAGGAGTGCCTGTTTACGAATAACATTGCGCTCGTCGTAGTAATCAATGTTGTCACCGGGGCTGTCATTAAGCATTCTCCTCATCCACGCCAGCAAAACGCCCGGATCGGCTATTTCAGGAGACAATCCCGCTCCCTTTAGCACCTCATGTACCGTCGCATGTAACTCGTTAATGTTGACGGTTGCAGCATCTTTAGCCGGAAATTTCACCGTAAAAAAGAGACGGAAGTTCCGCACCGGAATGCCGCTTAAACAGGCCATGCCATTCACGCCATCCTTAAAAAACTGCGTCATTTTATCCGAGACATCATGGATTAATTTGCTCTCCCTGGTCTTGAGAACGCCATATGTATTGACAATGGGATCTATGTGCGGATCCGCAAGCAGTATGAATTGCATGATTGCGCCATCAGGCAAATTGAAGCGAAAAAGTCCTCCCAGAGTATTGATGGTATTCTCACTGGCGAAGGCAAGCGGCGAACATTCCCACATTACCCCCAGGGTGTTATCGGTGTTGAGATACACCTGCTTTGCTTTGTCATATGCAGCCCACGGCAGATAACTTGAAAACTTTTCTCTTCTGATAAGCCGAAAATAATCGCCTTTTGTAACGCCGCCATCTCCACCGAACAACCACGAGAACAAGCCCATTTGGTTACTCCTCCTCGTCGTTTGACGTCACGGAATCGCCAAGTATCCAACGCGCGTTATCAACGAAGAAGTACACGTACCTCATCATATAGAACTCGTTTTCCTGACCGGTATACGGGAGGAGCAGCACACGCATGGTTTTAGGAGGCGCTACGATCGGGGTCTTTGGTTCTTTGAGCAGATTGCCGAACTTGTCATACAGGGCGGAGCGGTAGCGATTATAATTCTGCGTTTCTTTCGACTCTCTTGCGGGATCGGCACTCTTTTCTTTTTTGCTGCACGCACTGTTACCAGAGAGTGAATCATCACCCGGTGAGTGTTGTGAGCACACCTCTTCAGCCGCCGGTACGTTTTCCCCCTCCTTATGCTCATCTGACCTTTCAGTTTTAGCCTCCGCGGAATGTAACGCATTATTATCCTTCGAATCATTGTATGCTCCGTTAACCGAGATGCATTTTCCC
>CAIYZD010000777.1 GCA_903930585.1 uncultured Geobacteraceae bacterium
AATACCTAGCCCCTTTTAGGGGCTTTCCTCAAGCCCCCCGCTATGCGGGTGGTCATGACCAACCGCCTGCCGACAAGCTCCACTGAGAAATCGTCTTTCTTTAATCCAGGTACTTCAGCTCTGATGACCAGTTCATCAGCTGTCTCGTGCATGTCAAGCAACGGACCACCAAGCTGCATAAACGCCGGAATCGTATCGGTTGTAATCTGTTCTGGCGAATATTCCTCAGTTTTCCAGGGGACTAGCTTGGACAGGAAATGGCCGATTTTGTCGTTAATCCGCTCCAGCGATTCACGCCACTTTTCAGGGACCAAGTTTGACATAGTGCTCACCTCCCGTTCAAAACTCCTTTCTTATCCGACCTGAATTGCAATACGCTTTGGTTTAGCTATTTCCGCTTTTGGTACCCGCAGGGTTAGGATACCGTTGACATAATCAGCTTTGGCCTTTTCGTGGTCGAGGCTTTCGGGAATAGAGAACTGACGGTAGTAGTTGGCCAGTTCAAATTCACGATATGCAGAGGTACCGGGAAGGGTATGTTGTGCCGGAGCAGTGATTGTCAGGATACCCTTTTCCACATTTACATCGAGGTTCTCTTTATTCGCGCCCGGAATATCCGCTGTAAGGATCAAACCCTCTTCCGTTTCTATGATGTTCACCGCAGGGCGGATATATTTTTCATTTGACCGTGTCTCTTCACGAGTCTGAACATTCCGTTCGTCATTTCTTTCCGTCAAGCTGTTTGCTGCCATGATAATGACCTCCTTTCCGAATGGATTCATTTGTTTTACGAAAGTTTAATTTCGATTCTTTTCGGTTTGGCATGTTCTGCTTTAGCCAGAGTTATCTGCATGATGCCGTCTTTGCACTGGGCAGAGATCTTTTCAGGGTTGATGTCAACCGGCAGTTCCAATGTGCGGGAAAACTTACCGGAACCGAGTTCTGAGCGATGCACGATCTGTCCATCATTTTCGACAAACGGTTTACGTTCGCCACCGATGGTGATTGTATTTCGCAGTACGGTCAGATCGACATCTTTCGGATCAACACCGGGAACCAGCGCTTCCACGTAGACATGCCCCTCGTCTTCGCTGAAATTAACCATCGGAAAGCGACGTGTTGTTACCGGCGAAAGAAAAGTCGTACCGAATGGTCGGTTATACCCAGCGCCACGGAACGCTTCGTCTATCTCCCTTCTCAGATTGTCCAATTCTTTAAAAACATCCCAGGTTGCCATGTGGATTACCTCCTTTCATTTTGTGTTTCTGACCCATTGATAAGCAATTATTTTAAAAAATCAAGAGGGGTTGGTTTATTTTTTTTAGCACTTAACACGATAGTATTGTTGATAATAGTTTTATTAAACCCCTTGATTTTATACGCCATACTTGTTATATTTTTAGCAGTCTCTATATGAGGGTGCTAATCCCAGATCATCTGAAACAGGAGGTGCGGTATGGTCGCCAATTACCCGGTTGTGGCTGACAGCCTGACGCTGTATTTGGCTGAAATCGGAAAATTCAAGATGCTGAACGAGGAGGAAGAGCGCTTTCACGCTGAGAAGTTCTTTGAAGAAAAGAATCTTGAATCAGCGCATACTCTTATCACCTCAAATCTTCGGTTCGTCGTAAAAGTTGCCAACGAGTATCGCCACTACGGACTGAAGATGTTTGACCTTGTTCAGGAGGGAAACATCGGGTTGATGATGGCGGTACGCAAGTATAATCCATATAAAGGGGTGCGCCTTATCTCCTATGCCGTATGGTGGATTCGCGCATATATCCAGAATTACATACTGTCCGCATGGAGCCTGGTAAAAATAGGAACGACCCAGGCGCAGCGGAAGCTTTTTTACGGGCTGCGTAAAGCAAAGGAAAAACTCCTCCAGATGACGGGGCATGACCCAGACGTTGAAGGAACCGCTCATATGCTTCAGGTCTCCAATAAGGATGTGTCGGAGATGGAGCAGCGCATGAAGGGAGAATTTTCACTTGATACTCTTGTTGGCGAGAGTGATGACATTACCGTACTTGAAACAATTCCCGATGAAAGAATGAATCAAGAGGAACTGCTGGGTACTTATCAGCAGGAGCATGAGTTGAAACTCCATGTGAAACAGGCTTTGGAAGGATTAAACGAGAAGGAGCGTTTTATCGTTGCACATAGGGTGACAAGTGATGAACCGCTGACGCTTCAGGATATAGCAGATCATTTCCAGATATCACGTGAGCGAGTTCGCCAGATTGAAGAACGGGCTTTGGCTAAATTAAAACAGATTCTAGCCCCGCAAGTATTGGTGACAAATTGATGCACTCGAATGGCAATTACTTTGAACATTTTCAAAATAACACGTGGCAGAGAAAACAGCATCGCCTGCTACTCAAGCATTCACTTGAGCTTAAATGAAAACGAAGAGTGCGGCTGTTGAGCAACCGAAACCGACTACCACTAATGATAACGTTGAGGTAAAGTCTCGAGGAGACTGACACTCAACCCGATTACGCCCTAAAGATTTTGCTCGATAGAGCAACTCATCAACCTGCGATAAAATGGCTAAGGCTGATTTGGCCGCTGTGCCGCGCACTGTTACTACGCCCATGCTGACGGTCACGTAGTCTACAACGTTTGACCCACTGTTGGGGAATGGCCCGAGCTATAATTCCTTGGCGAATCTTTTCGGCAATAGCAACTGCAGCGCATAGATCTGTTTCAGGCAGGATGCAGACAAATTCTTCGCCGCCATAGCGGGCTGCCAGATCAGCGGCACGTGTATGGGATTTTTCGTATTCTTGTTCTGAAACCACAACGATGGCCTGTCTGTGTTAAGAGGTGTAGCAAACGGTTGAAAGGTTGCTATGACAGATAATAGCAAAAAAGCACCTACAGTATTAACTGTAAGTGTTTGAAATATCTGGTCGGTGAGACTGGAATCGAACCATCGAACCCCTGCTCCCAAGGCAGGATATAAGTATTTTTAAGATATTTCAGCATAGCAATAACTATTAGCATAATAACCTTATTTTATTGACTCTATAGCCAGTTTTCCGTAATAATTGTTTCAGCTTCATTCGAAGCATTAATTTGATTTCGGAAGCATGTGAGGTTCCATAGAGGTTCCATGAAATTTACCGACCGATTTCTCCAGTCCATCAAGTCACCCGAGAAAGAG
>CAIYZD010000778.1 GCA_903930585.1 uncultured Geobacteraceae bacterium
ATGAATAACGTTAAAACTGATATGACGTTCGACATGAAACACATTCCCGTAAACCCGATAACTGAAAAATTCGAATGGAACGGTAAAAAATATCCGTTCACATCATTTGAAACCGAACCGCTCGACACTTCCATGGACTTCCATATTCTGCGTGCATTACGTAGACGTGACAACGAAAGAGATATTCCAGAGCCTCTTTTACGCCCTGAATTCGTTTTTACTGATCCTGCGGAATATGGCAGTGAAGGACTCGACGACGCAAACGCCTATTTCCAGGGTTTTGACGACGCAACAGAACTTATGGAACGAAAATTAAAAGGAGCACAACCGGAAAAACCTGAACAGATACCAACCGCGCAACCGGAACAGACGGAACAAACATCAACCGCACCGCCAATCAAACCGAAGAAAAGAAAGACTATGTTGATCAACGGCGTTGAGAATCAGCAGGTTGTTGATATTGATATTAAATCCGTTGTCTCCGATTTTATTGAACACCAGCTTATGATTAAAGCGATACCAACTTACATGGAAGAGCCAGACTACAAGCGTATGCTTACCCAATACGATGAATTCAGAAACGGTATCGGTACATTTAGCAAGCTGAAAGTGACAAAAGAAGACTACGACGACATAATAAATGAAGTAGACAGCCTCGGAGGCTCCGACGATTCTAGCGGTGAAGAGTAAGCAGTGGGGATGGTGCTGCTTACGACCTTAATGCCGTAACATGCTGAATACGTGATATTTTAATCGTGTAATATTTTACCCTATTATTTTATGGGTGGGAATGTGAATACGAATGAGGAATCAGCGCTATGGTCAGGAATCCAAAAACAGCAACTGGCAACACCTAGATCGATCTTGGTGTTAGCAGTTGCTGTTTTGTATGAATACGAATAAAGCGTCGCCACCATGCTCAGAAATCCAAAACAGCGACCAGTAACGCAAGGATTGATCCTAGCGTTGCCGGTCGCTGTTTTGGTAGCATCACCCTTGCCCATCCACTATACGCGCTCTCACACATACCTGCCTGTGTAATCAGGATCAATCCAGATCAACTGGAGGGCGTTCACTATATGCACCATTACCGTTATCGAATAGAAACGTTTCTGAGTGATCCAGGTTCTTCCTTTTCCGTATTCACTGTCAATAAATATAGGGGATTTTATAATGACCCGTTTAGCGTAGCGAAATCAGATAGATAGGCGTTGAAATCCGTAAGCAGTACTGGGGTGGCAACTTACACGTTTGGGAGGCGCGGAGGGGGTGATAAGCAGTTGCTGTGTAGCGTGCCGCTCTCCGCGTTGGTTCATATCAAATGCGGGGGGGGGATTGTTGCTGCGAATCTATATCAGGCGGGGGATGTGACCAGCGTGGGGGGGGGATGTAAATTGCAGCCACTCTAGAGGGATGTTGGTTTTTCAGGTGATATCAACGTGTGAGTGCTTTGGCGTGGAGGGTAATAATTATTTTCATCATGAGGGTTGCGGGTCTGTCAGATGTTTATCAATGCGGGGGTAGATCGCCGCTGTGAATAGAATTACAGTTTAGATAGGATAACTAGGCTTAGATTTATTAAAATTTTGAATGATGTCAGATGCGGTTGCACCTTCTTGAACGAGTTTTATAGCTGCTGGCAGGTTTATACTGTTTTTCACTGCGACAATGAGAGTCTGAATTCCTTCTTTCCCTTTTTTGGCTATTTCAGCTATCTCGTCTGTAACATCAATGCCAAACCAGTACTTACCACCTGCAATATTACCATGTGCATTAATGGAATATACTTCTGTTTTGTAGACAGGAATCATTTTCTCATTCACTTCAATTTCTATGGGCTTACCGAGATGTTCATATAATTCTAGATATGATTTCAAGAGAATCAAGCATTCAAGGTTATCGATACCGGTTTTTTCCCGTATTTGAAGGTTTTTCTCTGCTCGGACTGTTTCCATGCACTTGATATAGCCTACCGGTCGGACTAAGTCAACATACGTAGTGCTAGACGAATAAAATCTGAGTACCGTAATCAGAACAGACGCTTAACAACACAAGGGCTATTCTAAGCCCGGTGCTAGTTGCTGTGTAACGTGCCGCTCTCCGCGTATGATTCAACCAACGCGGGAATGTTGCCACAGTGCATCGTTATCAGGCGGGGGATGCAACAATCAGTCGTGGAGGACGATTGAAAGCAACCGTGGAGGGATGTAGCTCCACAACCTCCACTAGCTATATCGCCACGGTTGCCAGCAATGACAGCGGCACCGGCAATGACCACAGGTGTTATTGCACAGAGCATGTAGCACAGTACATCGGACTCCGCCGTCTGGTTCTCAGCTGTTCAATGATATCGGTACTGGTGCCATAAACGCGTGGGGATGTAATTGTTGCCACTCATGAGGGATGCGGGTGTCCTCAGTCGATATTAACGCGGGGGGTGATATCCAATGCCTACCAAATGGTTGCCTGGCCGTCAGGACTGCTCAACTATCTGCTTTCTATGAGAGGATTAATGTGATATTGAGGGATGTATGTTCAAACTCACCACGTACTCGAAGGG
>CAIYZD010000779.1 GCA_903930585.1 uncultured Geobacteraceae bacterium
ATGGGCCGCGTGACACTGTGCTTGGTCTTCTGGATATCTCGGTCTCCCTGGAAATGCTTCGCCAGAAGTCTCACGAATACCGCCTGCAATTTGTCATGCTGGCATGCCTTCTCCTGTTGTTGATCGGCATTTTAATTACTTTCCTGACCCATTATCTCGTTGATATTCCGGTGCAGCGACTTGTCCGGCACAGTGCTCAAGTTGCTTTAGGGGATCTCGAGTCAAGAGTTCCGGTGTCGAGCAGGGATGAACTGGGTGAACTGTCAGATTCGGTTAATCGTATGACCGAGAGCCTTGGCAAGGCAGACAGGGAATTGAAAGAGTGGGCAGACAGCCTGGAACGTAAAGTGGCAGAACGAAGTCGGGAAATAATGCGTATGGAAGAACAGCTGCGAAATTCGGAGAAACTGGCTTCTCTCGGCACACTTGCGGCAGGGGTGGCACATGAGATCAACAATCCACTGACCGGCATTCTGTTGTATGCCTCAATCATTAACACCGACAAACGTCTTGATCCATCACTGCTCCCGGATGTAGAAAGAGTGATTTCTGAAACGCAGCGCTGCGCCGGTATCGTGAAAGATCTCCTTGAATTCAGCCGGGAATCGTTGCCGGAAAAAGAAAGTATCGCCCTTGATGTTGTTCTGGATGATGTCGTCACTTTTTTTCACAAGCAGCCGGACTTCAGCAACATCGAAATCAGCAAACATTTCCTGAGCGGACTGCCACCAGTTTCAGCTGATCCGAACCAGATCCGGCAGGTTTTAATGAATATTGTTATCAACGCCGGTCATGCCATGCCGCACGGGGGAACGTTGGAAATTTCCACGTATCTGTCGGCAGACGGGAAGTATGTCTGCGCCTCCCTTAAAGACACCGGCTCTGGCATTACCGAAGAGAATCTTTCCAAAATATTTGATCCCTTCTTTACGACCAAATCTGAAGGCACGGGGCTCGGGCTATCAATATCGTATGGTATAATTAACAACAATGGGGGAACTATTGAGGTAAAGAGCACCATAGGGGAAGGAACAACATTTACTGTCATGCTTCCGGTTTCCGGTTGACTTCGTCCGAATGGTTTTGCGTTGAATGTCAATGTTCTCCTTTTGCAGAGATACCGAGCTTTTTCATCATGCCCTGAAAGTTCGGCCTCAGTATGCCGGTCTCCTCGGCCGCCCTGGTTACGTTCCAGCCGTTCCGTTCAAGAGCGTTTCGTACAAACAGGCTTTCCAATGATTCAATGGCATGATCACGAATATTACGCTTCATCTCCTTCAGCTCTTCCGCGTTCATCGGAATACGTTCAATCAAGCAAGTTGCACCGTTTGAATCTGAATCAGCGCTGTCCCACAGCTCAAGATCCTCATTCCGGATAACATCCCCTTCCGCAAGTACGACTGCCCGTTCAATTATGTTTTCGAGCTCCCGGACATTGCCCGGATATGCATAGTGTTCGAGAAAAGAGAGTACGTCGGGCGCTACACCCCTGATTTCCTTGCCTATCTCATGCGTATATTTTTTCAGAAAATGACGTATCAGGATGGGAATATCCTTTGTACGGTCACGAAGTGGCGGGAGTTCGATAGGAATTATATTCAGGCGAAAAAACAAATCCTCCCTGAACGTTCCTTCATGGACCATGGTCTTCAGATTTTTGTTCGTTGCGGCAACCAGGTGGATATCTATCGACACCGGTTGTGTACCGCCGATTGGCGTTATTTTACGTTCCTGCAGCGCTCGCAGCAGCTTTGCCTGAGTAGAGATGCTGATGTTTGAAACTTCATCCAGAAAAAGCGTACCTCCATCGGCAACCTTGAATAGTCCGGTTTTTGTCTGAACCGCTCCGGTAAAAGAGCCTTTGATGTGCCCAAACAATTCGCTCTCTAGCAG
>CAIYZD010000780.1 GCA_903930585.1 uncultured Geobacteraceae bacterium
GACGAAAAACAATCAGGAAACGAGCTGGAGCGATTCTCTCGATGCTGACAACTTCGATGTCTATCGTCCCGGAATGGACGGCTGTCTCAAATGCCCGGTCCGCTGCCGGCCGCTTAACGACCTTACTCCGGAAGGGAAAGGGGGGTGGGGGGTTGATGCGCTCAAGGGGTTGACCGGAAATGCCAGTTATGATCGCGGTCAGGCCGACATAGGGCATCAGAAGGAGAAAACCTACAAGGGCGTTAATAACGACGGACTGTACGATCGTTACGACAAAGGTGATGGCCCGGAGTACGTCACACTGCAGAAGATGGGTCCGATGATCGGCATCAGCGAGCCTGAGCAGGTTTTGAGACTGAATAACATTCTTAATGATCTCGGACTTGATTCCGCCAGTACTGGAAGCGCTATTTCCTGGGCCATGGAACTCTACCAGCGGGGAGTCATAACCGCTGAGGAGACCGGTGGAGTTGACCTGGCGTGGGGAAACTACCAGAACATCGAAAAGCTGCTGTTCATGACTGCCCGCAGGGAGGGCTTCGGTGACGTGATAGCCGACTCCGGCCGAGCCGTGGATCGGGGGAAGTATCCGGAGGAGGCGCTGAAATACCGGATGGCCGTCAAAGGGTTGTTCCAGTCAGATCCTCACGATTCAAGAATCCTCAAAGGCTTCGCTCTCGGACTTGCTGTCGCAACCAGGGGGATGGACCATCTCCGCAACCGGCCGACACTTGAGATCAACGCCAGAATCAATGACAATCCGCACCTTAAGGCCGAGCTGTACGGCGGAGTTGTTGCCCCGGCCCCTAACAGCTATGAAGGGAAGGAGTTTGCCGTTCGTGCCTGTGAAAATATGTACGCGGTCGGTGATGCCGTCGGCATGTGCCGCTTTTCGACAAAGCTGTTCAATTCGGCCTCTACAGCCGGCTATGAGGAATTTGCCAGCCAACTTGTTGAATTGACCGGTGAAACATTCACTCCGGATCAGTTGAATGATATCGGCAGTAACATCAACGGGATAGAGCGCCTTATCAATGGGCGTCTCGGCTTGACTCCCCAGGATGACACCCTGCCGGATCGCTGGTTTGACGAGGAGATTACCGACGGACCTTTCAAGGGCGAGAAAATAGACCGGGCAGCGTTCGAGGCGTTAAAAGCCCGCTTTTACGCCATATCCGGACTTACCAGCACCGGCGTTCCGGCCGTTGCCTGGCACAAAAGTCTGGCGGAAGTCATCACCGGTTTTGCGGTCAGGGTCGTGCTGCCGCATGCGCTTGCCGAGGCGCCGGAAGGTGCGGTCATCCTTGATCAGCCGGTTGGGAGTATCGCAGAGATCAGAGAAGCGTTAAACAGGCGCCTCAGGAGTGCGGCCCATCTCCTTCAGGACACGTCTCTGGTGGTCTCGGTGAATGGTGAAATGGTTCTGTCGAACGAAAAGGGCGTTTTGATAAAAAACGGCGACGAACTGGCCATTTTTCCGCTGCTTGGTGGAGGCTGAAGAGAATGCTGCGGAGTAAAACCGTAGGATAAACCGCTATGAATCTTTCTTGGCCTTGACCAGATAGACACAATTTACGTCAATATTTTCCCTGCTGTAAAACATCTCTTTAGAATGGCAATAAGACCCTTACCTCCTAAATTAAAACAATTCTCGCTAAAAAATTGAATCCTATATACATATTCCGGTACTTATTTACTTGATTTATAGAACAAGATTTTGTATTAGTTTACTGACACCATAGAATCGGTAAGTAGATATGAGTGAATCATTTTAC
>CAIYZD010000781.1 GCA_903930585.1 uncultured Geobacteraceae bacterium
CAATTGTAGAAGTTTTCATACGCAGTTTCTCTGCTTTTGCAATATGAAAACAGTAAAAACGGTATTTTAGTAATTATTACGTCCCTTAATCGAATCCGATCAAACGTATTACTAATGGTCACGGTTAGTTCCCGCCAGCATAGCATTGACAGACAAAACTGTAATCGGAAGCAGTTTTTATATTGACAACTTGCGCAAATTTTAATATCAAATAGAGATTAATAAACAAATGTTTTATGGATTACATGAGGTTGAGATGAAAATATTACGTTTAGCTTGTCCTAAGTTAGTTTTACTCATTGTTGCTTTAGTGGTTGGTTCTTTTGCCGGGTTGGCGCGTGCCGAGAGGATAAAGGAATTTGACCGTTCAGGAAAACTAATTGTAACGGAGCAGTCTGCTGCGGAGCAACAGCCTGCCTACGATATCAAAAACAGACCGAAAGAAAAAGTATTTGAGGTGCCGCGGCCTCCTTTTTCAGAGGGGATTTTTCCTTGTAGCCAATGCCATAAATATATGAAGCCGAATCCACAGCGCAGAACTCTTACCGAGTATCACACTGATATCGTGCTTCATCACGCCGAAGGCCAGCGCTGGTGCACCGACTGCCATAATTTGATTGACCGTGATAAGCTGCGGCTGGTTTCAGGGGATACGATTGATTTTACCGAATCGTATCGACTCTGCGGTCAATGTCATGGCGACAAGTTTCGTGACTGGAAAGTAGGTGTTCACGGCAAGCGAACCGGCAATTGGAACGGAGACAAGCAGTACCTGCTTTGTGTTCATTGCCATAATCCCCATGATCCGAAGTTCAAAGCACTTAAGCCTCTTCCTCCACCGGTACGCCCCGGCTCTGCGAGCCACTAATCCGGAATACCTATTTTTATCCAGGGAGCTGATTCATGTCAGAAATAAAGAAAAATAGCTACGACCAGCATAGGTCGCGCCGTAAATTTTTAAAGGGAATGGCTGCGGGGGTCGGCTTGATCGCGCTGCCCGGAAAAGATGCTTCGGCCTCAATGTGGGAGGAATTTTTTCAGAAACATTTCCGGGAGCTTTCCAAGGATGACCTTAAAAATGTCTTGGCACGCCTTGAAAAAAAATACAGCACGCAGTTCGGGAAACAGGTCACGGTAAAGGCTACTCCGCCGATTGAAGGTGTCAAATTTGGTTATGCGCTTGACCTCTCCCGTTGCATCGGTTGCCGCCGTTGTGTGTATGCCTGCGTCAAAGAGAATAATCAGTCGCGAGACCCTCAGATACACTGGATCAGGGTGATGCAGTTGGACAAGGAGAAGGGGGTTGACTTGTCGCATGCGGAGCATTACTACAATCCGGAAAAAGTGCCGGAAAAAGGGCATTTTTATATGCCGGTTCAGTGTCAGCAGTGCGAAAATCCCCCCTGCACGAAAGTCTGCCCGGTTCAAGCAACGTGGAAGGAGAATGACGGGATCGTTGTTATCGATTACAACTGGTGCATCGGTTGCCGCTACTGTATGGCAGCCTGCCCCTATGGCGCCCGCCATTTCAACTGGGGCAAGCCTGGTCTCCCCGCCGCAGAGATGAATCCTGCTACCCACTATCTTGGCAATCGTCCCCGCCCTAAAGGTGTCGTGGAGAAATGTATATTCTGTGTTCAGCGTACTCGTGAGCAGCCAGGTCGTTATCCCGCCTGTGAAGAGATTTGCCCGGTTGGGGCACGTAAATTCGGCAACCTGCTGGACCCGGAGAGCGAAATTCGCTACCTGATCGAGAATAAGCGCGTTTTTATATTAAAAGAAGATCTCAATACTCAACCCAAATTTTTCTATTTCTACGCGACCTAAATAATTCTGGCAGAGCTTCATGATCTGCAAGGAGCAACAATGAAAAACATATTTAACTTTATTACGGGCACACTGGTGCTGGTATCCAAAGGCAGCAAAGCCTATTACTGCTGGGTTTTGTTTCTGCTGGTCTTGATGGCCATTGGCGCCTCAGCATACGTACATCAGCTGAATGAAGGCCTTATTCTCACCAATATGCGCGACCAGGTTTCCTGGGGTTTCTATATCTCCAATTTCACGTTCATGGTTGGGGTGGCCGCAGCCGCAGTGTTGCTGGTTATTCCGGCGTATGTGTATAACTGGGGGCCAATAAAGGAGTTTGCCGTCCTTGGGGAGTTGTTGGCGGTCTCGGCTATTGTCATGTGCCTGCTCTTTGTAACGGTTGATATCGGTCACCCGGAACGCTTCTGGCATCTCATTCCGAAGATCGGCCTCCTTAATTTCCCGCAGTCATTGCTGGCGTGGGACGTTGTAGTTCTCAATACCTATTTGATATTAAACCTTATAATTTCTATATATATTCTTTACAATCTCTATTACAAGCGTGAGCCGAATCATCATTTTTATACTCCGCTCGTACTTTTGTCGATTCCATCTGCGATTTCAATTCACACGGTAACGGCATTTCTCTACAATGGACTCGGTGCCCGTCCGTTCTGGAATTCGTCAATTCTCGTCCCGCGCTTTCTTGCTTCGGCGTTTTGCTCCGGCCCTGCTTTCATGCTTCTGATTTTCCTGGTTGTGCGTAAATACACAAAGTTCAAAATCAAAGATGAGGCTATTCAGAAAGTTGCCGAAATTATGGCATATGCGATGTTTATCAACCTTCTGCTGCTTGGCGCTGAACTCTTCAAGGAATATTATTCCGACACGGTTCATCTGGACTCATTTCAGTATCTTTTCAAAGGGCTTCATGGACATTCGGCTCTGGTCCCCTATATTTGGACGGCGATGGTTTTTAACGTTACCGCTTTCTTCCTCTTCTTGGTACCGGCGACCCGTAAGAATAATATAACCCTGATAATTGGATGTTTCCTGGTTTTTGTCGGGGTCTATATCGAAAAAGGAATGGGCTTGGTAATACCCGGATTTATTCCTGATACGCTGCATGAAATTTATGAGTACTCACCGAGCAACACCGAACTCTTGCTGGCCATGGGGATCTGGGCTACCGGTCTCTTTGTGTATACCATGTTGCTGCGGGTTGCCATACCGATCTTGAATGGTGATTTTCATGTTGCTGACGACGGAGTCGGCTCCTACATTGGCGACAAGCTGTTCCTGATTCAGCAGGAGGAACAAGAAAATCTGCCGATACCAGACAGCCAGGAATCCTGATAGTGCAAAACCAACAACGGTTCGTCGATTTGTATTAACGTAACAACTCGGTGATATGGCTGTTATTTGATTTGTCACCGAATATGTATTGCAGCCGATTTTAGCAGCCAATTTAATATGGCAAAAGGGAGAGAGAGTGAAAAGTCATGTCTGGCGGCCGCTGTATGTGGTCATCGCTTTAGTCGTAGCGTTACTGGTGTTTCGCTTCTTCTATGTACCAAACGACTTTGGATCGGGTAAAAGAGGCTTTATGTACTCTTTTCACCGTAAGTCCAATGAAGCGGAATGGAAAAATCAACCGGCGAAATATGGAACTTCCGGTCGTGAAAGAATGCATGAATACTGCAGTGAATGCCATGGAAATATCGTCAAAATCCGTTCTGAAAAACTTCACGGCATAATCCCTTGCGAAGACTGCCACGGACCGGCACTGAAGCATCCCGATAATCCTGAAAAACTGAACATTGACCGTCGACGCGAGCTTTGTTTGCGCTGCCACACCAATCTGCCATACACGACGAGTGAACGCAAGCGCATCCCCGGCATTGATCCAAAAGGGCACAATGCCGGTATAGAGTGCGTTAAATGTCACAATCCCCATAACCCCAGTCTGGAGGGAATGAAATAATGGAGAGGCGAGAGTTTCTAAAGAAATGTATTATGGTCATTGCCGGCGCTTCCGTGCCGGTATCAGCCCTGACACTGATAGACCCTAAAAAGGTACTGGCTGCCAATCCGGATATACAGTGGGCGTTTCTCGTTGATACCAACAAGTGCGTCGGCTGTGGGTTCTGTGTCAAGGCCTGCAAGACTGAAAACGATGTCCCCTTTGATGCCAACGTGTCTCGAACATGGGTGGAGCGGTATGTGTACACCAAAGACGACAGGCGTTATGTAGACAGCCCCAAGGCGGCGCTTCACGGATTTACCGAATCCCGCGTAGATCTTGGCCGAGGTGAGTTCAAGGAAATTGATCCGCAGAACGTCGGTAAAGCTTTTTTTGTTCCTAAATTATGCAATCACTGTTCTTCTCCTGCCTGTACGCAAGTATGCCCGGTCGGCGCCACCTACAAAACTGACGACGGAGTTGTCCTGGTAGATAGAAAATGGTGTATCGGTTGCGGATACTGCATCATGGCCTGTCCGTATGCAGCCCGTTTCTTCCACCCGGTTTATAAGGTTGCCGACAAGTGTACCTTCTGTTATCACCGTCTCAGCAAAGGGTTAGACTCCGCCTGTGTCAACGCCTGTCCGTTCGGAGCGCGTAAAATGGGTAACATTCACGACAAAAACGACCCGATCACCCAGCTTATCATGAACGAGCGCGTCGGGGTTTTAAAGGATGAATTCGGAACCAAGCCTCAGGCCTTCTATATAGGCCTTGCTCAGGAGGTGCGTTAACATGGTCGGACAAATCGCACAACACGCTATGGAAGTTCACGGGGAAGCATGGACGGTTAAAGAGTTGTTCACCCTGCCCAATGAGTACATCTACTGGTCTATCCAGATCGTCATGTATCCATTCATGACCGGTTTGGTTGCGGGGGCCTTTGTACTTTCATCCCTTTACCATGTATTCGGAGTTGAGAAACTCAAGGAGATTGCCCGGTTCTCACTGGTGTTCTCATTTGCTCTGCTCCCCGTTGCAATGATGCCGCTAATGTTGCATCTTCAACAACCATTCCGCGGCATTCACGTAATGATGACTCCGCATTTTACCTCGGCAATTGCTGCCTTTGGCTTTGTCTTCAGTACCTATGGCTGTATAGTTGCGACCGAGTTGTGGCTGGTCTACCGTATCTATTTTGTAGAAACAGCTCTGTCGTTAAAAGCCAAGAAAAATCGCACCGTTGTTGACAATTTTCGCAAGCTGCTTTTTACCTGCCTTACTCTTGGCGCATGGGACACCAGCGACGAGGCTATCGAAAAAGACCACAAGGCCTGCAAGATCATGGCTGGCCTTGGTATCCCGGTGGCCTGCTTTCTTCACGGTTACGCCGGATTTATCTTTGGTTCGGTGAAGGCCAATGCATTATGGATGACGCCGCTGATGCCGGTTATCTTTATCTGTTCGGCTGTTGTTTCCGGGGTTGCACTCTGCATCCTCTGTTATGTCGTCGTACAGGAGTTCCGAAAAATAATGGCCAAGCGAAAAATGGCCCGCTGGGCTAACGATCCCGACGCTCCAACCGTAGAAGAGCTTGAGGGTGCAAAGCATATGGAAGTTATGCTGGCCTCTAACTACCTGCTCTACTTCATGATTGCCGCTTTAACGCTTGAAATTCTCGACCTGATTTTCCGCGGATACACTCAGGTAAAATCATGGGATATCCTTCGTGAAGTTATCATGGAGCGCGACTTTGTCAAAATCTTTGTCATGCAGTATGGCCTGGGCAACGTGCTTCCCTTCCTGATGATGTCTTTGCCGGGACGCACGGTGCGACGGACAACCATAGCCACCTGCCTGGTGCTGTTTGGTGTCTTTATGATGCGTTACAATGTCGTAATCGGCGGTCAGGCATTTTCGCTCAGTTTTGCCGGTTTCATGGATTACCAGCTACCGATCATTCCGCATAACCTGGAAACATTCAAGGAAGGACTATGCGGTGCTC
>CAIYZD010000782.1 GCA_903930585.1 uncultured Geobacteraceae bacterium
GTTATCACCATGTGGAGCTTTATTCTGACAGAGAATAACTTCAAAACATTTTTTTACTTGAAGAGTGATAACCGGTAACTATATAAAGGGTATGTAATGGCGGATAAATAACATAAAAGGAGCTTTTACCATGTCAAACCTGACTGAACTTACCGCGCAGATTATTGCAGCAAGGGCAGCAAAAAAAGAAATGTCTACAGAAGAATTACAACTGGAAATGCAGATAGTCTACACATTTCTCAAAGGAATTGAGTCCGGTGATGCTCTTGAGTCGACAACCCTTGAGCAAGCATCGAAAGAACCAAAACCTCAGAAAATAAATTTCAAGCAGATTTTCAAAAAAGAGGAAGTAATCTGTCTTATATGCAACAGAGGTTTTAAAACACTCAAAAGACATCTGTCCACAGCTCACCAGCTGAAACCTGGAGAATACAGGAAACAGTTTGCCATTCCTGCAAAATATGCATTGGTGGCTTCAGCCTATTCGGAGCAGAGAAAAAAAGATGCGCTTGACAGGGGACAGGGAGAAATACTTGCCAAGGCACGGGAAGCAAAGGCTGCTGCCAAGAAGGCACCAGTTCCTGCCATCAAGGTAAAAGCGCCTGTGCCGGCTGTGAAGGTAAAGGCCGCTGTACCTGCGAAGTTATCCAAAACAAAGTAACCGGGTTCTCGTCATAGTCAGGCTTTGGCGGTCGGCTCGCATATGCTAACCGCCTTTTTTGTGAACGCACAGGGTTGGCACACAGGGAGAGAGACGCAGCGATGCACATTACTACACCATTCATAAAACTGGACAGCTTTCTAAAAGCCGAAAATGCCGTTTCATCCGGTGGTGAGGCAAAGGTCATGATCGCAGAGGGGTATATTTCGGTAAATGGTGAAGTGGAACTTCGTCGTGGCCGTAAACTGTACCCTGGAGACCGGGTCGTATTCGGGAAAAGAAAATTCACGGTAGAAGCGGCATAACCAGGGTGCACTCAAATAATTTGACTTCTCACCCTGTTTAAAATTAATATACCACGTTTATTTGTACCAATTCCCACGCCTTCGTGCGTTGTTAGGAGAAATGTAATGAATATGAGATTTCTTGATGCCTGCTGGGGAAAACCGGTAGATCGGACTCCCGTGTGGCTTATGCGTCAGGCCGGCCGTTACCTGCCCGAGTACATGGCGGTTCGCTCCAAATGCACGTTTCTGGAATTGTGCAAAACTCCTGAACTGGCTGCCGAAGTTTCTATTCAGCCGGTTGATTTTCTTGGGGTGGATGCGGCGATCATGTTTTCCGACATTCTGACGCCGGTTGAGCCGATGGGAATGAAGCTGGATTTTGTTCCCGGCCCGGTATTTGAGAGCCCGATCCGGAGTATGGCGGATGTTGAAAAACTTCGTATTCCGCAGATGGAACAAGATGTCCCCTATGTATTTGAAACTATTAAAATACTGCGCCGTGAGCTGGCCGGAAAGGTGCCGCTGATCGGTTTTGGCGGAGCACCCTTTACGCTGGCCTGTTACATGGTTGAGGGTAAAGGCTCCAAGGATTTTGCCCAGATCAAACGGATGATGTATGCTGCGCCTGATGTCTATGCCGCTCTGATGGAAAAAATAACCATGATGAGTATGGAATATCTGAATGCACAGATTGCGGCCGGCGCGCAGTGCATCCAGATTTTTGATACATGGGGCGGCATTCTTGCCCCTGTTGATTATGAACGATACATACTGCCCTATACAACAAAGTTGATCAATGGCTTGAACCGTCTGGAAACTCCGGTTATCCACTTCGTAAAAGGTGCAGGGACAATGCTGGATACGGTCAAAAAAGTGGGCGGCGACGTTATGGGGCTTGACTGGCATGTGAACCTGGGGACCGCTCGTGATCTCATCGGTCCGCAGATGGCGGTACAGGGTAACCTTGATCCGACCGTACTCTATGCAACGCGGGAAATTATAGAGCGTGAGGTCAAGCGGGTTCTGGATGAAAACGCCGGCCGTCCCGGCCATATTTTCAATCTAGGGCATGGTATCCTGCCGACGGTTCCTCCGGAAAACGCCCGATTCATGGTGGAGTGCGTACATAGATTGTCGCAAAAATAGCCACGAGGTCTGCATGTCCGTTACCCTTAAAAACGTTGTTGTCTTTGTAACCGATCTTGATAAAGCCAAGTCCTTTTATGTCGACCTTCTCGGGTTGCCGGTGGCCGGTCAGAGCGAAATGCTGATAGAATTCTTCCCCGGCGCCGTCACGACGCTGGGGGTGTCGCTTGCGTTGCATGAAGACGCCCGTAGCCTGGTGGGACGACATACCGGCATTACCCTTAAAGTAGAAAATATAGTCGGAGTTTGCAAGGCACTCGATACCGGCGGCGTGGTTTTTGTGGAGCCACTCGAATCCAGTCCGTGGGGAAAGATGGCGGTTGTACAGGATTTTGACGGCAATATGATCGCCATTGTGGACCGCTAGGTGAAAGTCGTCACCGGAGAACTGGTAGCCAAGGTATCTGCCGATGCCAGGAAGAATCCGAGGCTGCGCCAGAACTACAATATACATCCGTCCGATGAATCCCGTTGCCATCGCCTGCTTAATGCGATTGAACCGGGCTCGTACATCCGGCCGCATCGACATCTCGACCCGGAAAAGGACGAAGCATTTATCCTGATGAGCGGGAGACTGGGAATTGTTATCTTCTCCGATGCCGGAGAAGTTGTGGAGACGCTGCTGTTGTCGCACGCTAGCGGCAATCTTGCCGCCGATATTCCACATGGCGTCTGTCATACCGCACTCAGCCTGGAGTCCGGTACCGTATTCTATGAAACAAAGGCGGGACCGTACCTCCCGCTGAATGAAGACGAGAAATGTACGTGGGCTCCTGAAGATGGTGACCCGCAGTCACGGGAATTTCTTGCGCGACTGCGTCGTTTGTTTGATTGATGTGTTCGGGCGCCTTTTCGTAATTATTCTGATCGTCACCGTAGTGACCATGCCCGGTACAGCCGGGTTTGCCGCATCCGCGCCTCGAATGCGTCCATATACGGGGATTGGTCTGGCTGTTTTTTCGCAGCCGGATAACGCATCTCCGCAGGATTTTCAGCTACAGTTGTACGAGGAACCGGGACTTTCCCGGATGGGCACCCTGGATCGTTCCACGGGGTTCGGTAATGAGTGGGTTTTCGGTTTATCGAAGAGTTCGCTGCCGCTTATCGTTTCTGCTCGCAAAGGGGAATGGTTACGGGTCGTCTACGACGATGCCGGGCGGGAAGCCTGGATTGACCCGCAGCATACCGGTCACTTTTACTCGTGGGAGCAGTTTTTGAAACAACAGACGGCGCGTTTGCTCCCCGGCCTGCAGGCGCAGTATTACCAGTTGCTGCAGCAGCCCGGTGGAAAGCTGCTGGTAACGCTGACTCCGAAGCAGGTGTTCAAAGTGTTGAAGCTGGAGAATGCCTGGGGTATGGTGCTGACCGGTCAAACGCAGATTGGCTGGCTGCGCTGGCGGGACGATGATGGCAGGTTGCTGGTCGGACTTGATCAGTGACCCGTATTTTGACCGTTGTAAATATGAGGGAGGAACACGCATGAGAACAGAACTGGTACCACCCGGAACCGGCGAATTGACCTACGAGATCAGGAACATCGTTAATGTTGCTGAGAAACTGCAGAAACATGGCATCAAGATCAACTGGGAGAATATCGGCGACCCGATTGTCAAAGGCGAGATCATCCCGGAATGGATGAAGGAGATCGTTGCCAAGGCCGCCATGGATAACCATACCTGGGGGTACTGTCATACCCGTGGTGTCCTGGAGACACGCGAGTTCATCTGTGAAAGTACCAACAACCGTGGCGGCGCACAGATTACCCCGGACGATATCATCTTTTTTAACGGTTTGGGCGATGCCATTGCCAAGATCTACGGCTGTCTGCGTGCAGAGGCCCGTGTATTGATGCCGTCACCATCCTATACTACCCATACGCTGGGTGAGATCGGCCATGCCCATTCGGCCCCGTCGCTCTTCAAGCTCGATCCGGCCAACAAGTGGTATCCTGACATGGATGATCTGAAAAACCATGTGCGCTATAACCCCAACATCTGTGCCATTATGATCATTAATCCGGATAATCCGACCGGCATGGTCTACAGTCGTGAGATGCTGGAGGAAATAGTGGCCGTCGCCCGCGAGAATGACCTGTTTATCATTGCCGATGAGGTCTACACCAACATCGTCTACAACGGCGAAAAAACCGTACCGATCAGTGATGTCATCGGTGATGTACCGGCAATTTCCATGAAAGGAATCTCCAAGGAGTTCCCCTGGCCCGGTTCGCGCTGTGGCTGGATCGAGGTCTATAACGGTCAGAAGGACGAGCAGTTCCGTAAATACGTCAACCTGATCCTGACCGGCAAGATGAATGAGGTCTGCTCGACGACGCTTCCGCAAACCGTTATTCCTGAAATTACCAGACATCCGGAATACGCAGCCTATCTGGCTCAGCGCATCGTCAGTTATGAAAAAATGAGTAATATTACCTATGATTTCCTCAGCAAAGTGCCGGCCCTGCAGGTAAACCGCACAAATGGCGCTTTCTATATGGCTGTGGCTTTTAAAGACGGTCTGCTGAACAATCGCCAGTCGCTCCCCATTGCTAATGTCGAAGTAAAAGAGTTGGTGAACGGATTGGTCAACCAGCCGGGGGTGTCGCCGGATAAACGTTTCGTCTATCATCTTCTGGCGGCAACCGGTATCTGTGTCGTGCCGTTATCGTCGTTCTCCACGCCGCTGCAAGGCTTCCGCGTGACGCTGCTGGAGAAGGATGAAAATGAATGCCGCCGGATTTACAGCACGCTGGCGGAGAAGATCGGGGAGTATTTGAATTCCTGACTCTTGATATGGAGTAAAAAAGCGGGGAATGGCTCATTGAACCATTCCCCGCTTTTATTAACAAAGATGTAAGGCAGAACAGTCTGACCAACTACCCCTTCTTGTCGCCATCATCGCTCTTCGGCTTGATTTCAATCTCGTCCTTGCCGTCCGCCGCCTTTTTGAAGTTTCGTATACTTTTGCCAAGCGCCCCGCCGATTTCCGGAAGTTTTCCCGCTCCGAAAACAACCAGAACTATAACCAGTATAATTATCATTTCCGGCATACCAAAACCAAACATTGTGCCCCCTCTGTAACTAGTGTGTATTAACGGCGATACTATTGCACTGACTCACAAAAAAATCAAGCGTTGCGGTACGTGTTTCAAACGACCCGTAGTGAATACCGGAACGTTTCTAAAATAAAACAACATTAAATAATAGATAGTTATACAGTTACTGGAGACATTCTTGATTCATTGACACTGTTTTTGACGCATGATACAAGTATGACTCAAATCAACGGGGTACAAGGGAAGTGAATGTCAAACAGACGATATGGCACTAGTGCGTCAGTTCGAACAAGAATGATGGTTTTATCATTGATCGTTTCCGGTGCAATTGGCGGCATCGCGGTTGCAATGGGAAGTTCCGTTTCCGTCCTGGTCATGGTGATTGTTACGGCGTTTTTTTGTTCATTGCTCGATATTGTGATAATGCAGCGGCTTGTTTCCGGAATTCGTTCGGATCAGTTTTTTGTGTTGGCGCGGATGGTTCCCGAGCTGGAACTCTCGTCCGCACATGCGCAGGTGGACGATATTCAGGCGCTTGCTTCGCTTCGAAATGTGGCGACGCATGCTCTGGAATCCCGGCAGAAGGAGCGCACGGAGCTATTGGAACAGATTTTTGCAGCAGAGGATAAGCTCAAGTTGTCCATGCATATCTGGTCAACCGGCGATGAAAAAGAGTCTGTCCGGGTGCGTGATGCGGTGACGGCGATGGAACGTCTTAACAGTGCATTTTCACAGGTTATCGTCGAGATTGACGAACTCTCCGGCCGTACCGAAGAGCGGGCGGCGATTTCTACACAGATGAGTTCCACAACAGACGCAATAGCCGAAAACATCAATCAATATTCGAATTTTGTTATTGAAACCTCCAGCTCTATTGAGGAGATGGCTCGTGCTACTCGCGAAACCGCAGAGAATATCCGGGAATTATCTACGTCTACGGAGCGGACGGTTTCGTCAATTCATACGATCAGCAGGTCACAAAGTACGGTACGCGATAATTCGGAACGGAGCGCGTCGGCCTCTGAAAGCGTCCGAACCCAGGCACAGCACGGATTGAGCAGTATGGCAGCGACAATGAAAGCAATTACGGAAATTGCCAGGAGCAATGATGAATCATTTGAATCGATCAACCGGTTGTCCCGGCACTCGGCACGGGTAGGAGAATTTCTCAGCGTAATACAGGAGGTTGTCGAACAGACCAATCTGCTGTCTCTTAATGCCTCAATTATTGCCGCTCAGGCAGGGTCGCGGGGACGCGCATTTGCGGTCGTTGCGGAAGAGGTCCGTTCTCTTGCCCGGCGCACTTCCGCTTCGACAAAGGAAATTGAGGAACTGGTGCGCAATATTCAAAAAGAGACGGCAACTGTTCAGCGCTCGGTGACTCAGGGAAAGGACAAGGTCAAGGAGGGGGTGAAGATATCCGGAGTGGCTAACGAGGCGCTTGTCATGATCGATAAAAGTGCTGAGGATGCTTTCAAAATTGTTTCAAGCATTGCTGTTGAAACGACGGAACAGGCGGTCAATATTCAGCGGATTACCGAGGAAGCTGCCAAAAATCTTGAACGGGTGCAGCAGATTACTGCTGCAACCGGGCAACAGCAGCAGGGGAGTTCCCTGATTGTAAAAAATCTTGAACAAATGCGAGAGCTTGCTAATCGTATCAATTTATCGGCACAGGAGCAGGCCAAAGGAAATCGTCTCTATCTGAAAAGCGTCATGGGGGACAATGAACGTATGATTGACCTTAAAAACGAGGCAACCCGGCAGATTGCTCTGGCAAAACAGGCTGTCGAGGCTGTCAGAGGAGTCGAGGCACAGATGGCGACAAATGCGGTAGAGAGCCGTATTATTACGGAAGCCCTGACCACGTTGACGAATCTCATTGAGAGATACCGTGGGGAAGCGATACCTCGGTCTGTTGCCGAATCGGTAAACTACGAATAGATTGAGATTTGGTATTAAAAAAGCCCCCGTCAGGGGGCTTTTTTAATACTACCGTACCTTTGTTCAGTACTTCTGGTCAGCGTAATCCACCCACCCACCAGCCAGTACCAGCGCTTTGTCAAAAGGTGATACCTCGAAACTGAAGGTCTTTTGTTTGCCGCCGCCGTTTACCGTTAACGTCTGCCCTTCGATGTCGATGCTCATGGTTGTGCCCGCGTCTTCACTATGGGAGAAAATCAGATCAAGGTCCGCTTTCGGAAGTTCGATGGCAGCCATGCCGCAGTTGAACATATTCTGGCGGAAGATCCGGGCAAATGATTCGGCAATTACGGCGGTAATATCGTTGACTTCAAACACCCAGGGGGCGTGTTCACGAGATGAACCGCAACCGAAGTTGGCGCGCGAGACAACCACCCTGGCATTTTTGGTTTGTTCCCCTTTCGGATCGAAACCGGGGAGTTTCAGGTCTTCCAGGATATACGGCTTCAGATCTTCCTTGGTAATCTCGGTCAGGTACTTGGCCGGGATGATCTCGTCGGTGTTGATGTCGCTGCGGTCAAGAAAGAGGACGGGGCCTCCGAATGTTTTCATAGAGTGACTCCTTGTTAGAGGTATTTACGTGGATCGGCTATTACGCCTTCTATCGCACTGGCTGCTGCCGTGGCCGGTGACATCAGATGTACCATGCCCCCTTTGCCCATACGTCCCATGAAATTGCGGTTCGTGGTCGATGCGCAGACCTCGCCATCGGCGAGGACACCGTTGCTCATCCCCAGACAGGCGCCGCAGGTCGGGTTGGTAACACAGAATCCGGCTTCCATAAAGATATCGATCAAACCTTCCTGCATGGCCTGCTGCTGGATCTTCGGGGTAGCCGGCGAAAGGATGCCGCGCACATTCGGCGCCAGTTTGTGACCCTTCAAGATTTGAGCGGCAATACGCAGGTCTTCCAGACGGCCGTTGGTGCAGGAGCCGATGTAGATCTGGTCAACCGGTGTTCCGGCGATTTCGGAAATGGTTTTGACCTGATCCGGTTTGTAGCCAAAGGTAATGGTCGGCTCCAGTACCGTAACATCGATCTCGATAGTCTGGTCATATTCGGCATCAACGTCAGCACGCCATTGCGAATACTCTGCCAGCGCCGCGTCCTTGTCGGCAAATTCCCCCATAATAAACGGCCAGAGATACTCGACCGTGGTCATGTCCGGTTGACAGATTCCCGAAGTACCGCCTGCTTCAATAGCCATATTACAGAGTGTCATGCGTGATTCCATCGTCATGTCATCGATAGTGGAACCATGGAACTCCATAACGCGGTCAGTCGCGCCATTGACACCGATTTTTCCGATGATGTGCAAAATGACATCCTTGGCATAGACCCCTTTGGGGAGTGTGCCGGTGATGTTAAATTTGATCGTTTTGGGCTGGCGGAAGGCGCAGACCCCTTTCAGGATGCCGACTTCCAGGTCGGTCGTGCCGATACCTGCGGCAAAGGCTCCAAAGGCGCCATGGGTGCAGGTGTGGGAGTCGCCCATGATGACTGTGTAGCCGGGGCGGATAAAGCCGCGCTCCGGGAAAAGGGCATGGCAGACACCGTTGGCGCCGATATCGAAGAAATCCTTGATATCATGACGGCGGGCCCAGTCACGCAGAATCTTGGCCTGGGTCGCGGTCTTCGTATCCTTGCTGGGGGTGACATGGTCTATGACCGCCTTGATCTTCGTCGAATCGAAGACACGATCCTTGTCGCGCCGGATCAGATCGTCAATGGCGATCGGTGTGGTGATCTCGTGGCAGAGCACCGCGTCCAGCCTCAGCACTTTGGTGCCGGGGAAAGGTTCGTTAACCAGATGAGCATCAAAAATCTTTTCTGCAGTTGTTTTTCCCATGCGTATTACCTCCTTCAATACTGTATTGATTCTCTGTATACATGATTCTTTCCAGCGGCAAAAGCAGTATGTGGTGATGTTGCCATCGCGAACCGCGATGGCGGTAGGAGCCAAGGGGGATGCTTTTAAGGTGTTGCCCGGCATCACGCTTTTATAATTTATAAACCGTGACGGTTTATCCGGTTTTCCCTCGGTTGCAAGAGCACTGATGTTCCTATTCTTCTCAACGCTTCTTATCAAAAATAGTCTTTTGTTCGGTCCTGAAGATTACGTGGATTACGAAGAAGTTTATCAAACCATTGCCTGAATGCCCTTGCGATCGAGGATGTTCAATAATTTTTGTGAAGGGCCACCGGGGTGTTTTTCACCTATTTCCCATTTCTGAATAGTAGACAGACTCGTGTTTAGCATAGCCGCCATGACGGCTTGGCTGATTTGGTATCGTTCTCTCAGCGATTTTATCTGATCGGGTGAGTAGTCAGGGACCGGTGGGACGCATAGGGCGTCATAACGCTCCATAGAGTGTTTGCTGACAATGCCGAGACGGCAAAGATCAGCCGCAGTCTCGTGTACTGTCTCAAGGATGCGGCTGGTTTGTTTTTTCATTGCAGACCTCCAGTAAGGCACCGTCAATAACTGATTGCTGAATCTGTTCTTCTTTCATGGAAAGAAGGTCAACCTTTTTTTCTGAGATGTTCAACCAGAAGTTTAGCGGCGGTCGGCAGGGCTTCCAGTGAGCGGACGCAGATCTTCAGGTCACGGTCGGCCCACGGCTCGTCGAGGATGATGGAGCGGATGCGCAGCCCCTTGAAGTACGGCTTGGCAGCCCCCTGCGGCACGATGCCGATGCCGAGTCCGGCTTCGACCATCAGGCATAAGGCATCGAAACTGTTTACCTGGATACGTAGTTTTGGGGTCCGGTCCAGCTCGTGAGCCGCCCGGAGGAGCTGGTTATGCACCGCGCTCCCTACCGGCAGTCCGACAAAATCGTAATCCAGGGTCTCGCTGAGCGTGATTGAGCGCCGACTGGCGAGCGGATGCTCTTTCGGAGTAATAACAATCAACCGGTCGGTGTGGTAGGGGAGGTATTCCAGATCATGGCGGTAGGCTCCCATGGTTACAATCCCGATATCGGCCGCATTTTCGGCCACTGCATTGACGATGGCTTCACTGATGTTGGCTTCCAGATGAACATGCACCTGGGGATGAGTGTTCATGAACTCCCGGATCTCTGATGGCAGAAACTGGTTGATGGCGGAAATGTTGGCGCTCAGCCTGACGTGACCGCGCACGCCGCTGGCGTACTCACGGATCTGCAGGGTGATATTGTTCAGGTCGTGCAGCACTCCCCGCGCCAGTTGCAGTAACGTGATTCCGGCGTCGGTCGGAACGACTCCCTTATTGGTGCGCCTGAGCAGTTGCGTGTGGAAGGTGTCTTCCAGTTCGCTGATGCGCTTGCTGACCGCTGAGGCGGCTATATGTTCCCGCTCGGCCGCTGCCGCGATGGTTCCCTCTTCCACGATTGTGACGAACAGTTTGAGCGATAAGGGGTCAATGATCATCGGGGTCTCTCAAATTGATGAAATTTCGGTTCTGTTTCTGATATGATGTGCGTACTATAGCAAAGAGGTGACATGCAGCAACAGATTATTTGAATAGTAGTGAGGAATGGTACATGACATCGAATTATCTCAAGATGGTGCTGGATTCAGTCAAACAGGGAAGCACCTCGGTGGATGATGCTCTGGAGCAGTTGCGTCATTTTCCTTCGCAGGATATTGGTTGCGCCCAGATCGATCACCATCGCGAGTTGCGTCAGGGGATGCCTGAGGTAATATTCGGCGAGGGAAAAAGTGTGGAACAGATCGTACGTATTATCTCCGCCATGTCGGAACGGGGTGCAAATGTTCTGGCGACACGGCTTGATGCGGAAAAGGCGCGGCAGATCACGCCTCTGTTTCCAGCTGGGATCTACCATGCCGACGCCCGCTGCCTGACGCTGGCACAACAGCCGCCGGAACAGCGGGGCAAAGGGACTATTCTGATCGTTTCAGCCGGTACCTCCGATATTCCGGTCGCCGCTGAGGCGTTGATAACCGCCCGGTTCCTGGGCAATCAGGTCGACCACCTCTATGATGTCGGTGTCGCCGGAATTCATCGCCTGCTGGCCAGGAGCGAACAGTTGGCGGCAGCTTCGGTTCTTATCGTAGTGGCCGGCATGGAGGGAGCGCTTCCGTCGGTAGTCGGCGGGCTGGTGGACAAGCCGGTTATTGCCGTGCCGACCTCGGTCGGATATGGCGCTTCATTCGGCGGCATCGCGGCGCTGCTCGGAATGCTCAACTCCTGTGCCGCCGGGGTGACGGTAGTCAATATCGACAACGGGTTCGGCGCGGCCAGCGCAGCGAGTTTGATGAACCGGATCTGATAGCAGGATTGAAGCTAAAATTACCTGACTATTTTTCAATCCGTTGAAAAATAGTCGCGATGATATTTCAATATGGTGGTGGCAATACCTACATTGAGGTTGACGTCATGCGTAATAAGTACATACAATGATGTCATACAATGGAGGTGTAAAATATGCGTGCGACATTGAACATACCTGATGAGCTTATTTATGAAGTGCAGCGGCTTTCCGGTGAAAAAACCAAGACCCAGGCGATTGTTACCGTTATGGAAGATTATGTTCGCCGCAGGAAGATGGAGGATCTGCTGGCTCTGCGCGGTAAGATCGCCATTGAATATGACTGGGAGCGGGAAGAAGAGGCGGAGTTGAAGGCCGCGGAAGAGCGGGAGCGTTATGCCGCCAAATAGGATACTTCCGGATACCTGCGCCTGGATTGATTTCTTCAGAGGCAGGCCGACACCTTTGGCCGAGGCGCTCGGTGATTCACTGATGCGGGTTGAGGTCGTTACGTGCGGGGTTGTGTTTTATGAGCTGCTCCAGGGTATCAAGAATCAAAGCGAAGAAGTTCTGGTGCAAAATGCCTTTCAGGCGCTGTCGCATCTGGAGATGACGCGGGAATTATGGATCAGCGCGGGGCAACTCTCGGCTAAAATGCGGAGCAGCGGCCACACGCTGCCGTTTTCGGATATTCTGATTGCAACCATTGCATTGGACTCCGGATCTGCCATCCTGACCATTGATCGCCATTTTGAGCCGGTTCCTGGGCTTGTGATTGTGAACGGCTCGCTATGAATATTAACGGTTCTCCGGAGCCGGTCTTTGATACAGACGATGACCGCACCTACAGCTAAATATCCAGATCGGAGCGACTGCTGTGGAGAGGAGTGACGGAATATGAAAATTTCAACGTTGAGCATCGGCGATGAGTTGATCTGCGGCCAGGTGACCGACACCAATGCCGGTACGATTGCCTCACTGCTACTTGTCGAAGGGGTGAGGGTTCAGCGGCATATAACGGTCGGTGATAACGAGCCGGACATTATCGGGGCGCTGAGTGAACTTGGGCGGGTCAGCGATGCAGTCATCGTCACCGGCGGGCTTGGGCCAACGGCTGACGATGTGACCTCGCTGGCTGCGGCGCGGGCCACCGGCAGGCGTCTGGTTATCAATGAAGATGCGCGTGCTCATGTGCGCCGGATGTCAGGTAAATTGAATAACCTGATTGTAAGCCCTTTGAACGATAAACAGGCCATGATTCCGGCGAAGTCGGCGCTGATCCCGAATCCGACCGGCACCGCCTGCGGTTTTCAGTTGATGCAGAACGGATGCCACATGTTTTTCATGCCGGGTGTCCCGTCCGAGATGATTGTCATGCTGCGTGAAACGGTACTGCCGTTTATTCTGGAACGGGTGCCGCTCAAGCGGGTTATTCGCTCCATCAGTCTGAATCTGTTCGGCCCGTGTGAGGCAGAGGTCGATGAGTTGTTACGGGGAATTGCCCAGCCTGAACAGGGGCTTACACTCGGTATCTGCGTTACTTTCCCCTGGATGAAAGTGACGCTGCGATCTGAAGCGGATAATGCCGATGCGGTCGCCGGGCTGCTGCAGCCCGCGGCAGAAACCGTGCGGGAGCGACTGAAGGAGTATTGCTTCTCCACCGGTGACGTCAGCATGGACGATACCGTGGCGGAGCTGTTTCTCACGAGTTCTCTGACGCTTTCTCTGGCCGAATCGTGCAGCGGCGGACTGATTGCCAAGCGGATCACCGATGTTCCGGGCAGCTCCCGCTATTTTTCCGAAGGTGCGGTGACCTATTCGAATGAGGCGAAAATACGCCTGCTCGGGGTTCCGGCCGAATTGTTGAACACCCATGGCGCCGTCAGTTCCGAGTGTGCCTCGGCAATGGCCGAGGGTATTCGGCTGGCGTCCGGCAGCAACCTCGGCCTGGCGGTCACCGGCATTGCCGGGCCGGATGGGGGGAGTGAGGAAAAACCGGTCGGGACGGTGTTCATCTCGCTTGCGGCGCCTGACGGCTGCCGGACCAAACGGTTCCGGTTCGGCGGCAGCCGGGACGAGGTTCGCACGTTGACCGCCTGGACGGCTATTGACTGGTTGCGGCGGTATTTGTTGAAGCAGGACATACTATTCAACGTCAATAATTGATTTACAATAATTGAGTCTGGAGGGTGTAGTGCCTGAACTACCTGAAGTGGAAGTGACCCGGCTTCGTCTGGGACAGGAACTGGTGGGGAAACGTTTTGCCCGTGTCGAGGTGCGCGTTGCGAAGCTCCGTCTTCCGGTGCCGCCTGAACTTGTAACGATCCTGCCGGGTCTGGAGGTGCGGGGTATTGAGCGGCGGGGGAAGTATCTGCTGTTCGACTGCGGTAACGGCCGGTTGCTGGTACACTTGGGAATGACCGGCTTTCTGAGGCTGCTCAGCGGGGTTTCGCCACCCGGAAAACATGATCATCTGGATTTTGTTTTCAATGACGGTCAGCTGCTCCGCTTCCATGATCCGCGTAAATTCGGCATTGTTACCTGGTTTACCGGTGACCCGGATCAACACCCGCTTCTGGCGGGAATCGGTCCGGAACCGCTGGGTCCGGTCTTTGACGGCAGCTATCTTCTGGATGCTTCCCGAAACCGGAAGGTTGCGGTCAAGCAGCTGATCATGAACAGTGCGGTGGTGGCGGGGGTGGGGAACATCTATGCCAACGAGTCGCTGTTCCGTGCCCGAATCCTCCCGGAACGAGCTGCCGGGACTCTGACGCGTGCCGAATGTACCGAACTTGCCGCGGTTATCCGTGAGGTGCTTGCGGAATCGATCAAGGAAGGGAGTACCTGCAATGTAGCAGAGGAAACAGTGGCCTATTATCCACAGGTCTTCAGGGTCTACGGCCGGGGGGGGAAGGCGTGTCCCGGTTGTGGTGAACCGCTTGACGAGAGCAGGCTCGGGAACCGGAGCACGGTGTATTGCCGCAATTGCCAGAAGTAAGGGGTTACAGTTTGAACTTTCCTACCAGACGTTGCAGCTCTTCGGCTACCCGGGAAAGATCTGAAGATGCCGATGCGGTCTCTGTCGCTCCGCCGGCAGTTTTTTGCACTACCCTGGTGATCTGCTGGATGTTGTTGGTGATCGCTCCGGTGGTTGCCGTCTGCTCTTCGGCTGCGGTTGCGATCTGGTTGACCTGCAGGGTGACGTCGTTTATCTGTTCAAGTATCTGCTCCAGTGCCTGTCCGGAACTGATGGAATATTCGGTCCCCTTCCTGACTTCCGTCACACCTTCCTCAATGGCTGCGACCGCACCCTTCGTCTCACTCTGTATCGCCTTGATCATTTCGCTGATCTCGCGGGTAGCGCGGGTAGTACGCTCCGCAAGGGCTCGTACTTCGTCGGCGACCACTGCAAAGCCGCGCCCCTGCTCACCGGCACGGGCGGCCTCGATAGCGGCATTGAGTGCCAGCAGGTTGGTCTGGTCGGCAATGTCCTCGATGGTACTGATGATCTCACCGATCTGATCGGAGCGGGTGCCCAGTTCTTCGACGGTTTTTGCGGTAGCCCGTACTCTTGTGGCGATGCGTTCCATGCCGTTGGTTGCCTGCTTGACTATTTCCGCTCCCGAGCGTGCGGTATCGCTGGCGCGGTTCGAAGTTTCGGCTGCGCTCAGGCAGCTGTGGGCGATGTCGTTTGACGTTGCGGCCATCTCCTCGCTGGCTACGGCAACCGAGTTGGTCTGGTGCGCAACTTCTTCGGTTCCGGCGGCAATCTGGCCGGCATTCGTACAGAGCGTGCCGGATGCCACAGCCATCTTCTGCGATGTCTGGGCAATCTGCCCGATAATTTCGCGCATGGTTGACTGAAGGGTGTTGATGGAGCGGATTATGATGCTGATTTCGGTGTTGCGTTTAGCCGAAATATCCTGAGTCAGATTCCCTTCCGTCATGTGGGTGAGAAAGCCGATGATCCTGCGCAGGGCATCGTTGACCGACCAGAAAAGCAGGCTGCAGAAGAGCGACCCGAGCAGTACGAATACGGCAGTGGAAAGTATGGAGACAGTTGGCGAAAGCATGCGCCCCGCAATAACTGCAAAGATGATGCACATGCTGTAACAGACGCAGAGCATGACAATGCGGGTACGGATCTTCATGCGGAGATAAAGGTCAAGCAGAATGTTCATGATTGCGCTCCATAACGGCTGAGACAAGTGGGAGTGTTAGGATTACAGGAATTGGGTACAATTATACCACATTTCTGTAGGAAGATACATCTTAATGAAAACCTGTCGCACGATTTTTTGAGATCCCAAACGGAATGCGCAGCGTACCATCAGCCATGAACGCGTAACACGCCGAGTCATATCCGCACGGCCAGATAAAACCTTGCGATACCTCTGCCGGATATGGTATTTTCTATCCCTTTCTGCATACCTTATTCCTTCAGGAGAAACCTCTAATGGCTGATAAAAATAACGCGCTGGAAAAAAACAAGGCGATTGAATTGGCTCTGAGCCAGATCGAGAAACAGTTTGGCAAGGGCGCGATCATGCGGCTCGGCAATGATGAGGCACTCCCGGGGATTGAAGCGATTTCCACCGGTTCCATTTCTCTCGACATGGCTCTGGGGGTCGGCGGTGTTCCGCGCGGCAGGGTGATTGAAGTATATGGTCCCGAATCCTCCGGGAAGACGACGCTGGCGCTGCACATCGTTGCCGAGGCGCAAAAAACGGGTGGGATCGCTGCGTTTGTCGATGCCGAACATGCGCTCGATATCGGCTATGCCCGTAAGCTGGGCGTCAAGACTGATGATCTGCTGGTCTCCCAGCCGGACACCGGAGAACAGGCTTTGGAAATTGCCGAAACGCTGGTCAGGAGCGGCGCGATTGACGTGCTGGTTGTTGACTCGGTAGCGGCCCTGGTGCCCAAGGCCGAGATTGAAGGGGATATGGGGGATTCCCATATGGGATTGCAAGCCCGGCTGATGTCGCAGGCGCTCCGTAAATTGACCGGTATCATCAGCAAGTCGAACTGCTGCGTGATCGTTATTAATCAGATTCGTATGAAACTCGGCGTCATGTTCGGTAATCCCGAAACGACCACGGGCGGTAATGCGCTTAAATTCTACGCTTCGGTTCGCATGGATATCCGCAAGATTGCCACGCTCAAACAGGGTGATCAGATCATCGGTTCCCGTACGCGGGTCAAGGTCGTCAAAAACAAGGTTGCTCCACCATTCAAAGAGGTTGAGTTCGATATTCTGTATGGCGAGGGCATCTCGCGTACCGGCGATGTGCTCGATCTGGCGGTTGACAAGAATATTATTGAGAAAAGCGGCGCCTGGTACTCGTATGGCAAGGAACGGATCGGGCAGGGGCGCGAGAATTCCCGCACCTGGCTGACCGAACATCCTGAAGTACTGGCTGAGATAGAGGGGAAACTGATGGCACTGCTCAAACCGGTCCCCGTTCCTGAAAAGGCGGTCAAGGCTGCTTGACGCGGAGGTAGGCGATGGAACTGAACGAGATACTTGCCATTGCGTTTAAGGCCAAGGGCTCAGATATTCATATCAAGACCGGCTTGCCGCCAATCGTACGGATTGATGGCCGTTTGCATCCGATTCCCAACGCAGCGCGTTTGACATCCGACTTTGTTGCCGAGATTGCCCAGTCGATGATGAATGATCGCCAGCGCCGCATGTTCGAGGAGAATTATGAAGTCGATCTTGCGTATGCCGTACCGGGGTTGGGGCGTTTCAGAGTCAGTGTGTACCGACAGCGTGGCACCGTGGCGATGGTGTTCCGTTCGATCGCAATAATTATTCCGACGCTGGAGGGACTGAATCTTCCACCGGTCATGCAGAAAATCTGTCGTGAAGAACGGGGGCTGATCCTGGTGACCGGGACGACCGGTTCCGGCAAATCGAGCACACTGGCCGCCATGATTGATTTTATCAACAGCGAACGTACCTGCAACATCATCACTATCGAAGATCCGGTGGAATTTTTGCACCGTGACAACAAAAGTATTATCAGTCAGCGCGAGGTCGGTACCGATACCCCCACGTTCTCTGCCGCCCTTAAAGGTGCTCTGCGCCAGGATCCTGACGTCATCCTGGTGGGCGAAATGCGCGATTATGAAACGATAGAAACGGCGATGACCGCTGCCGAAACCGGTCATCTGGTCATGTCTACCCTGCACACGATGGATGCCGCCGAAACCATCAATCGTATTATCGGCGTCTTCCCCCCGTATCATCAGCGGCAGGTTCGGATCCAGCTGGCAAGCATTATCAAGGGGGTTATTTCCCAGAGGCTGGTGCCGAAGTCCGACGGCAAGGGGCGTGTGCCGGCGGTCGAGATCATGCTGGCGTCCGCCCGTGTCAGGGAATGTATCGATGACAGCGACAAGACCAAGCTGTTGAACGATGCAATTTCCCAGGGATTTGTTTCCTACGGGATGCAGACCTTCGATCAGTCGTTGATGCGGCTTTATTCCAATAAGCTGATCACCTATGAAGAAGCGATTCGCCAAAGTTCGAATCCTGACGATTTTGCCCTGAAGGTTTCCGGAATTTCGTCAACATCGGACGCTTCCTGGGAGGGCTTCGAGAATAAGTCGGAGGATCCGGCTGCGGAACCGGCTAAACTCAGTATTGAAAAATATTGACCGGTCATGTCTGATCCCGCCTACCAATACGCGCTGCGGCTGCTGACCGGCCGGGATTATTCCGTTGCCGGGATACGGAAAAAACTTGCTGAGCGGCGCGTTGCCGAAAATGATCTGGAAGCCACACTTGATCGCCTGCAGCGTGAGGGGTGGCTGGATGACACGCGCTATGCCGAGCGGTTTGCGGAAGCGGCACTCTCCTCCGGGCGTTATTACGGTGCCCGTCTTCGTATGGAGATGCGTCGCAAGGGATTCAGTGCGGACGTCATCGATGAAGCTCTGGCGCCGTTGCAGGCGGAGCGCAATGAAAGCGCCGAGGTCCGGGAAGCGGCGGAACGGCGCTTTCCCGGATTCTCCTATGTGGCGGCGAGTGATCGCGACAAACGGAGAGTTGTCGGTTTTCTGCAGCGGCGGGGCTTCGGGTTTGCCGCAATTATACAGGCTCTGAGGGCTGAAGAATAAATTTATACGAGGACATCATGACAGGAACAGAGATTCGCGCACGTTTTCTTCAGTATTTTGCCGACCGGGGTCACACGGTCGTTGCCAGTTCGGGGATTCTCCCCAAGAATGATCCGACCCTGATGTTTGCCAATGCCGGGATGAACCAGTTTAAGGACTGTTTTCTGGGGCTGGAAGATCGCGGCTACTGCCGGGCAGCCAGCTCCCAGAAATGTGTCCGGGCGGGCGGAAAGCATAATGACCTGGAAAACGTTGGCCGGACGGCTCGTCACCACACGTTTTTTGAAATGCTTGGCAACTTCTCCTTTGGTGATTACTTCAAGAAAGAGGCGATCGGTTATGCCTGGGAATTCCTGACCAAAGAACTGAAACTGGACAAGAGTCGCCTGTATGTGACCGTTTATACGGATGATGACGAGGCCGCCGATCTCTGGCACGAGCAGGAAGGGGTGCCGAGCGAGCGAATCTACCGGTTCGGAGAGAAGGATAACTTCTGGTCCATGGGTGATACCGGTCCCTGCGGCCCCTGCACCGAAATATTCTGGGATAACGGTCCGGAAGTCGGCTGTGGCTCGCCTGACTGTGCCGTGGGATGCGACTGCGACCGGTATATGGAAATCTGGAACAATGTCTTCATGCAGTTCAATCGTTCGGCGGATGGTACACTGACGCCGCTTCCCAAACCATCGGTTGACACCGGCATGGGGCTGGAGCGGATTACCACGGTTATGCAGGGAGTGCATTCCAATTACGATACCGATCTGCTCCAGGGGATCATTCGCCATATTGAACGGCACTGCCGCAAAACCTATGGTGAAAATGAAAAGGACAGTGTCTCCATGCGGGTCATTGCCGATCATTGCCGTGCCGTAACGTTCCTGATCTGCGACGGCGCACTGCCGAGCAACGAAGGGCGCGGCTACGTGCTGCGCCGCATCATGCGCCGGGCAGCACGCCACGCCAAAATGCTGGGCGTCAGCGAACCGCTGCTCTACCGGATGGTGGACGCGGTACGGGAGATGATGGGGGATGCATACCCTGAGCTGTCCGAGCGTGAGGCGTATATCAAAAAAGTGGTGCTGGCCGAAGAAGAGCGTTTTACAGAAACGCTGGATCGGGGACTGGCGATTCTTAACGATGAGGTCGCGGCGCTCCGTGGCGCCGGGAAGAACGTTATTCCGGGCGATGTTTTGTTCAAACTGTACGATACCTACGGTTTTCCGACCGATCTGACCGGCGATATCGTGGAGAGTGAAGGTTTCACCATTGATGAAGCCGGATTCGAACTCTGCATGGACCGGCAGCGGTCGCAGGCGCGCGAACACTGGAAAGGCTCCGGTGAAGAGGGAATTGCCCAGATTTATAAAGAACTGCACAGCAACGGTGTGCGTGGCCGGTTTGTCGGCTATGACGAGATGTCGACCTATGCGCCGGTGCTGGCCGTTATCCGGGACGGAGTCCGGGTTGACTCGGCAGTAGCCGGAGATTCGGTTGCTATTATTACCGAAAAGACCCCGTTTTATGGAGATTCGGGCGGACAGAAAGGGGATTGCGGGACGATTTCGACCGGGACTGCGCACCTGGATATTACCACCGCCAGCCGTCCCTTTGCCGACATGGTTGTTCACCATGCCGTGGTCAGGGAGGGTATCGTCACGGTCGGTGATGCTGCCGATCTGAAGGTGTCACGGACGGAACGTGATGCCACCTGCCGCAACCATACCGCGACCCATCTGCTGCAGAGCGCGCTTCGCCAGGTGCTGGGCGAACATGTCAAACAGGCCGGGTCACTGGTCTCACTTGACCGGCTGCGCTTTGACTTTACCCATTTCTCGGCGGTTTCCGATGAAGAGTTGCGGCGTGTCGAGACGATTGTGAATAATTTTATTATGGCAAACGATCCGGTTGTCGTTCGCGAGATGAATATTGCAGAAGCGGTCGAAGCGGGTGCTACCGCATTGTTCGACGAAAAATACGGCGATACGGTGCGTGTTGTGCGGGTTGGCGATGTCAGCATGGAACTGTGCGGAGGGACCCATGTCCGGGCTGCCGGGGATATCGGTCTGTTCAAAATTGTCTCTGAAGCCGGTATTGCCGCGGGAGTGCGGCGTATTGAAGCGCTGACCGGTGTCGGCGCGCTTGATTTTGTCCGGCAGATGGAGGACGACCAGCGGGCGATTGCGGCGCTTCTCAAGGCGGAAGCGGGAAATTCCCGTGACCGGCTCGAAAAACTGCTGGCCCGGCAGAGAGAGTTACAGCGTGAAATCGAAGTGTTGCAGGGTAAACTGAATGCCGCAGCCTCCGGTGATCTGCTGGTACAGGCAATTGACGTGCAGGGTGTCAAACTGCTGGCCGTACAGGTACAGGTTGAGGACATCAAGGCGCTGCGCGATCTGTCCGACACGCTGAAAGACCGCATCGGCGAAGGTGTCATTGCTTTGGGCGCCGCCATCGGCGGGAAAGCAAACCTGCTGGTTGCCGTGACCAAAGGACTCAGTGGGACCATCAAAGCCGGTGATATTATCAAGCAGATTGCGCCGCTTGTCGGCGGCAGCGGCGGCGGCAAACCGGAACTGGCCCAGGCGGGTGGCGGCATGCCGGACAAGCTGGACGAAGCGCTGGCAGCTGTTGCAGGAATTATTTCGGGGCGGTAACATTCCGGAGCGTACCATGTCGTCATCAAAAATCACCTAACGGGTAGGCGCCAATTGCAATCGCTACAAACAACCATTTTAATAGTTGATGACGAAAAAACTATTCGGGAATTGTGTGCGCGAGCGCTCACGGAGTATCGGGTGCTACTGGCGGGTACCTGCGAAGAGGCTCTTCGGTACTATGAGCGGGAGCGTGTGGATCTGATCCTTTCCGATATCTTGATGCCGGGCGGCTCGGGAATTGATCTGCTTAAGAAAGTCAAGGCTCTCGACCCGAATGCAACGGTCATTATCATGACCGGATTTGTTGATAAAGAAACCATACTGAAAGCGCTCAAAGAAGATGCGGACGATTTTATCAATAAACCGCTCAACCTTCTTCAGCTTAAAACGGCCATCAAGAAAGCACTGGTGAGAAAAGCACTTAAGGAGGAGTTGGCCGATATCAAGCGCTCCGACGACATTAAAAGCTCGTTTTTGTCGCTGGTTTCGCATAAATTACGCACCCCGATTACCGGCATTTCCCTCTTTCTGCAAAATCTGCGCATGGGCTTTTTTACCCCTGGTGATGCCCACTTTGACCAGAATGTTGTTCTGGCCAGTGAGGAAGCGCACTATCTTGGCCAGCTGGTTGCCGATTTGCTGGCTTTTAGCCAGGTGATGGTAAACGGTACGGGTGTTAATAAAATTCCGTGTGATTTGAATGAAATAGTTACCGAAGTACTTCTGAAATGCCGGGAGGCGCATTGCAATTTCGGAATTGAAATTGATGTTACACCGGGCGACCTCTCCCTGGTCCCGCTCGATGCTTCAAAAATTCGTTTTGCACTGATTCAGGTTGTTGATAACTCCTTCAAATTTTCCGGAGAGTTCGGCCATATTTCCGTCAAGATTGGTTGCGACGATGACTTTGCTTTTATTGTCATTGCGGATTCCGGAATTGGTATTCCGCAATCGGAAATTCCCAAGGTGTTCGAAAAATTTTATCAGATTGATCCGGAGCATACCGGACAGATCCGTGGTTTCGGTTTGGGGCTGTTCTACGCCCGTGATTTTATCCGGCAGCATGGGGGGAGTATCAGCCTGACCAGCGAGCCGGGCGCCGGAACGACAGTA
>CAIYZD010000783.1 GCA_903930585.1 uncultured Geobacteraceae bacterium
CGGATGTCTTTCTTATTCTGGATCATATGCCCCTTACCAGCAATGGAAAGGTTGATCGAAAAGCACTTCCTCATCCTGAGACTGTCCGTTCAGAACGATCCCTTACATATGAACCACCCCGATCTCCGATAGAACAATCTCTGGCCGGCATTTGGGGAGAAATGCTTGGCCTGGAACGGGTCGGTGTTGACGATAATTTTTTCGAACTTGGGGGAGACTCCCTTCTGGCAACTCAAGTAATATCCCGCATCAGCAAGCTGCTCCATGTAGAAATACCGTTGCATTCACTTTTTGAGTTTCAGACGGTTGCCAGTCTGGCACGTGACTGGATTCAATACGACACTCTCAGCCAGAATCAAATCGCACTGGCCGATATTTTGTCTGATCTTGAAACCATGTCGGAAGAGGAGGCTGTGCAACTTCTGGAGACGAAACACCGGCCTGACATCGACAAAAATTGTTCCGAAAATTATTGAAGCGGAAAAAAAACATCTGTCTGTACTTAATTCCAGCGAATTATCAAAAAAAATAGTTTGAGAACAAGAGCTCATCGAGCTGAACAGACACTCTCAATAAAATGGAAACCTGAATCAGGAGCAGCGGCATGCGATATGTGGGAAAAGTGGCAATAATAACCGGTTCATCTGACGGAATTGGAAAAGCAACAGCCATAATCCTCGCAAGGGAAGGGGCTACGGTAATACTGAACGCTCGCGGTAAAAAAGGGCTAACTCAAATTCACGATCAAATTGCGGAAAAAGGCCCCCCACCGTTGACCGTTCTTGGAGACAGCGCTGAAACGGATATAATAGATCGCCTTGTGAATTCTGCGATGGAAAAGTTCGGCAGAATAGATATTCTGATTAATAATTCCGGCGGCAGCTGTCATACCCTTCCCTATGAAGATATTACCATGGAGAAATGGCAGTCCACGTTGCATGCGAACCTTCAGAGCGCTTTCTTTCTTACTCAGGCTGTTGCTACGATTATGAAGAGGCAGAAATCAGGTAGAATTGTAAACGTATCTTCCTTTGCCGGACGGCAAAGGAGTCGTTTGTCGAGTCCTGATTACGCGTGTGCAAAGGCCGGGATAATTGGATTGACTCGACAACTTGCCTGGGAATTGGGGTCTCATGGTATAACGGTGAACTCCGTTGCTCCCGGTATCACCCTTACTGATCGGGTGGAGAAGCTCTGGCAGAAGCGTGGAGATCAAGATCAGTTACAGGTGCTGGAAAATATCCCGCTTCGCCGTCTGGCACAACCTGAAGAAGTGGCTAGCGCCGTGGCTTTTCTGGCATCTGATGATGCTTCGTATATTACCGGTGTGTGCCTTGATGTCAATGGTGGCGCTTTCATGGGGTAACGGTTGGATTTAGCTGCAATTGTTATCGCTTTTGGATTAATGAATGAACAAAACTGGCGCACAAATCTTTGTAGAATGGCTGAGGCAGGAAGGAATCGGGGTGGTCTTTCTACTGCCGGGATTGCTTATTGACGCACTGTTCGTCCATCTGGCGGAGTCGACCGATCTTGTCACAGTTGTCGCCAATCAGGAGTTGGCGGCGGGGTTCATGGCCGACGGTTATGCCCGTGCTACCAATAAATTGGGTGTCTGCCTCGGCATCGGGACTATTGGGGCAACTAATATGTTGACTGCGGCGGTTACTGCCCGGGCTGACGGCAGCGCCGTTCTTTTTGTGACGGGTAATATTCCCGATCGCTTGAAGGATTTGGGAACTTTTCAGGATGGGTGGCCAGGTGGTACTGATGATGTTTTCCTGTTCAGCCGGATTGCAGGAAACTCTGCTGTCGTCCGGAATGTGACCTCGCTTTATCCGACATTGCAGGCTGTCGCCAGCAACATGCGTTACCCCCTACGTTTTCCGGCACACCTGTCCATACCAACCGATGTACAAGAGGAACTCACAGGAGAAGATTCCGTTCAGTTTTGCCACGTTCACGCAGATGCTGCTCCCGTGGGAGATGATCTGGCCGCATTGCGCAAAATGGCATCTCTCCTTAGTGACGCGCAAAGACCGGTGCTATTGGCTGGGCCACGTATGGTCTCACCCGATGGTGCAGAGTTCTTGTGCCGTTTTGCCGAGGCTTTTACGATTCCGGTGGCATCTACCATGTCGGCAAAAGGGATTCTCCCAGAGGATCATCCGCTGAGCCTGGGTAATTTTGGATATGCCGGAAGTAAAATCGCGAATAGTGCGCTTCTTGACAGCGATATAGACCTCTTGTTGATTTTGGGGGCAGAATTCAATGAACGTGACAGCCTCTGTTGGGACGAACGTATTCGTTCTCACCCCCGTCAAGTGATACGGGTTGACCCGAAACCGGATATGTATGCTCATGATTTGAAAGCGGATATCGACGTGGCCGTGGATTGCGTATCAGCCTTGAGTCAATGGCTCGCGTGGAACAAGAATGAACCCGCACTTTCTGATGATACTGTGATCCAGCGTAAAATATGGGTTGAGAGCTTAACAGTTCCGTCTATTCAATTGGCCGCTTTACCGGAGAACACCGAAACCGGTACGATCCCGTTGGACGAGGTAGTGCAGGCTCTGCGGCTGAGCCTGCCGGTTGAGACCAATCTCGTGGTTGATGCAGGTCTTCATCGGATATTTGCCGGTCGTCATTGGCAATCCCTCAGACCCGGTTCATTTTTTTCGGCGTGCGGGTTGGCGCCCATAGGCTGGGCGATTGCCGCCGCCATCGGCATTAAACTGGCCCGTCCCGACCAGCCTGTGGCTGTTCTGACCGGCGATGGCTGCATGCGAGCGCACGGCGGAGAAATAGCGACAATGGCCCGCTATGGTTTACCCATACTCATAATTGTCAGTAATAACAGTTCGTACGAAAGTGTGCATAACCGCCAAAAAAACGGGCATCCGGCCGCACACCTCTCTCTTCTCCCCGAGATTGACTGGGTGCAGTTTGGTCGTTCACTGGGAGCTGATGGTGCCCGTGCAACGACACTCCGGGAGGTTCGTGACTTTCTGGAAAAGGTACTGGCTTCCGGTATCTCATCCATCGGTGCCAAGAAAAGACCTTTTATCCTCGAAGTAATGACGCCGATTGACCAGCGCATTTCCGATCCAGCAACTATACCGGCAGCGGCTGTTTCAGGAAAAAGCCGCTATTACTGAGGTACTTAACATGTTTGACCAAACACGGCCTTTTACCATCTGGAATCTGATTGCACACTTTGCGGAAAATACGCCGGATGCTCTGGCCATTGTTGCACCCGGACGGAACAGCCTTACCTACGGTGGTCTACAGAGACTCATGCGGGAGGTGTGCTACACGTTCCGATCCATGGGGATTAGTCAGACGGATCGTGTCGCCCTTATCCTGCCTTCCACTCCCGTAGCGGCAACTGCATTTATCTCTGTAGCTGCCTGTTCAATTGCGGCACCGTCGAACCCCGGTTATACGCAATCGGAGTGGGAATTTTACCTGAAAGACTTGCGGGCAACCCACCTGATCACCACAGAAGGTTTCGCCGCACTACCTCGCAAGGTTGCACAAGAGCTGGGAATATCTGTTCAGGAGTTAGTCTTCAAAGCTGAGGATGATGCCGGTTGGTTTCAGCTTCGGGATGAATCCGGTAAGACCGGATTTTCTAACTCCTGTGACAAATGGAATCTTACTCCCGAAGCGACATGCAGTGATGTCGCCCTTCTTTTACACACATCCGGTTCCACCTCTCGCCCGAAATCAGTCCCCTTGACCCAGGAGAGTATCACTCTATCATCTTACTTATCCGGTCAATCTCTGGGCCTTTCCGCCAGAGACCGCTCTTTGCATATGCTGCCTATGTACCATGTGCATGGGCTAATCTCCGCACTTCTGATTCCTCTTTCGACCGGTGGGAGTATTGCCGTAACGTCGGGGTTTGAGTCAGAGCTTTTTTCCGGCTGGTTGGAAGAGTTGCGTCCGACCTGGTATTCTGCCCCGCCTGCCATGCATCAGATGATTCTTGACCATGCAATCAAGGCAGACATATCCTTTGCGCAGAGTACCCTCCGTTTTATCCGTTCTGGATCTGCTCCGCTCTGGCCCGAGCTGATACGGGGTTTGCAGGATAGGTTTTGCACTCCCGTGGTCGAGGCTTACGGAATGACGGAGGTGCCGCAGATAAGCGGCAATCCTCCGGAAAAGTGCAAACCAGGCTCAGTTGGTAAGAGAGTAGTATCAGAGATGGCGATCATGGACGAAAATGACATCGAAGTATCGGCAGGAAAATTGGGTGAAATAGCTGTTCGTGGACCAACGGTAACCCGAGGTTACGAATCCTGCTCAGAAGGGGACGTTGCTCTTTTTCGTAACGGATGGTTTTATACCGGTGACTTGGGTTGGTTGGATGCAGAGGGGTATCTCTTTCTGGCTGGACGATTGAAAGAAGTGATCAATAGGGGTGGTGAGAAAGTGTCGCCCAGTGAAATTGATATAATCCTTTTAAATCACCCCGCCGTTAATCAAGCAACGACCTTTGCCCGACCACACCCCGTACTGGGTGAGGATGTTGTCGCAGTCGTGGTTGTTGCTGGAGAGACTGTTCCGGACGAGACCGGACTCAGGAAATATGCAGCTTGCTTCCTTCCCCATTTTAAAGTGCCCGCTCGCATTTTTGTTGTCAATGAAATACCCAAGGGACCAGGCGGTAAGGTACAGCGTTCCCAATTGCCCCGGATATTTGCGGAAAAGCTTGAGGTGTCGTATGATAGCCCGGTCAACGAATGGGAGGAATTGATCGCAGAAATTTATGCTGAGGCCCTGAACCGACAATCCGTCGGAAGAAACGACAATTTTTTTGATCTTGGTGGACACTCTCTGCTCGCTGCCCAAGTCATTAACAGGCTTAATAGTTACTGCAATGTAAACCTGAATGCAAACAGTATGTTCGAAGCACCTACGGTTGCAGCACTTGCCGCTTTGGTCGGATCCTCCTGCGGCAACATATTGGTTGAGTAATTTAGGTGTACCCGAATAAGCGATCAATCAATTCGCGATTCGTTGAATAATTCAGAAAGGAACAAAATGGTCAGAGGAAATA
>CAIYZD010000784.1 GCA_903930585.1 uncultured Geobacteraceae bacterium
AGAAAACAATGAAAAACATTATCGTAAACAATCAATACAATATCGGGCATATCTGTACTCGACAGCAATGTGATCAGGGACTTGGGGAAAAAATTGCTTTTCGCTGGATATCTGCCCATCAGGAAAGAACCGATTATAACTTTAATGCTCTTGACTGTGAATCAAGCCGGTTCGCCAATGCATTACAGGCGCTTGGATTTTCTGCGGGTGATATCCTGTTTACCTTTCTCCCCAAGACACCTGAACAATTTTTCAGCTTTCTGGGGGCGCTAAAGCTTCAAATTATTTGCGGAACTCTCTTTTCGAACTTCGGTGACGACGCTCTACTTGACCGGTTGGGTGATGCCAACGCTAAAGGAATTGTTACTAAAAAGAGTCTACTTAAAAAGATTACTCGTGTTCGTGAACAGCTCCCTGCTCTGAAATACATCATTGTAACCGATATCGAAGAGCACCAATCAGCTGAAATACTTAGCTATTCTTTGCTTGTACGCCAGGCTTCCGACGAATTTGTTACGCAATTGACTCCCCCTGATACTCCATCCATACTGCATTACACCTCCGGTTCCACTGGTAAGCCCAAAGGGGTTCTGCATGTACATCGCAGCATCCTGCATCAGAGTAGAACAGCATCTGAAGTACTGAACCTGTCAGAATCCGACATCTTTTGGTGTACCGCCGACCAGGGATGGGTAACTGGCACATCATACGGTATAATCGGCCCATGGTGTTTGGGCGTCACACAGATTCATTTTGGTGGTGGCTATGACGCTAAATATTGGTTCGATCTCTTGCAGAATGAGGCCGTTACCATTTGGTATTCAGCTCCAACAGCGCTACGCATGCTGATGCGCGAAGATGCAGAACTTTATAATGGTTATGACCTTGGTGCTCTCAGGCATATCTTTAGCGTTGGAGAGCCGCTCAACCCTGAAGTTATCACCTGGGCAAGAGCCACTCTCGGCAAAGACATATTTGATACCTGGTTTCAGACCGAGACCGGTGGCATCATGATCACCAACCGTCCCGGACTTGATATTAGGCCTGGGTCAATGGGAATCCCTCTGAATGGTATTGAACCTGCCATCATTGCGGATGATGGAGAAATCCTCGGCAATAACAGGCAAGGTAACCTCTGTCTTAAGACCGGCTGGTCATCCATGTTTGTAACCTATCTAAATAATCAGTCAGCCTACAACTCCAAGATTAAAAACGGATATTACTATACTGGAGACACTGCCGTCATGGATGATGATGGTTATTACTGGTTCAAGGGCCGTAGTGATGATGTTATTAATACTGCCGGGCATCTAATTAGCCCCTTCGAAGTTGAAAGCGCACTGTTGGAAGTTGAAGAGATTGCCGAATCTGGGGTTATAGGCGCACCGGATGAGTTGTTGTACGAAAAGGTGGTAGCTTTTGTTCATCTGCATAAACAATTTACCTGGTCCAAGGAACTGGAAGTAAAAGTAAGGCTTCATATCAGTAACAGAGCTTCATCAATTGCAACACCACAAGAGATTATCGTTGTTGACAGCATACCTAAAAACAAGAGTGGAAAGATAATGCGTCGTATTCTAAGGTCCCGCTATCTGGGACAGGATGTGGGAGACATATCAACATTAGAGGATTAATCATGGAATTACTCGACTCATTAAATAATATTTTCTGTAAAGTATTTGACGATGACACCATAAAAATCACCTTGGAAATGACAGCCAATGATATTGATGGCTGGGATTCCCTGTCACATGTCAATTTAATTACCGCGGTGGAATCACATTTTAAGATCAGATTTACGCAAAAAGAACTCCTCACTCTTAGAAATGTAGGCGACTTGTTTAAAACAATTAAATGCAAAATTGAAGAATAAGTTGCCAGAATGACCTTCAATTCGCTCTCCTACTTCATTTTTCTGCCATTAGTGTTTTTGGTATTTTACGTTACAAAAGACCGTTCTCGCTGGGTTGTTCTGCTCGCCGCCAGTTACGGTTTTTATGCTACATTCAAGGCCCCCGAACTCCTACTTGCCCTAGTACTTGTTACCGTAATCAGTTTTACATGTGGCACCCAGCTTAGCAGAACTACTAACGAAAGCAGACGCAAGCTAATCTTATGGATGGGGATAACTCTCTGTATCTTAATTCTTGCGGTGATTAAGTATCTGCCACTTTTGGTAAACACCCAGCCATCAACCAGCATCTTTGTATCAATTGGCGTCTCATATTTCACCTTTCAAGCCATATCTTATCTTGCCGATATTTTCTTGGAGATACAAGATCCTGAACATCATTTGGGTTACCATGCCCTTTACCTGGCTTTCTTTCCCAAACTGCTACAAGGTCCGATTGAGCGAGCACATGCCCTACTCCCGCAACTTAAACAGCCGTACAGGTTTGATTATGATTCCATGCGATATGGCATACTCCTATTTACATGGGGTTTGTTCAAAAAGGTAGTGGTTGCTGACCGTTTAGCACTCTACACCAATACGGTCTACAGTGACGTGCACTCTTATCATGGCTTGGCGGTAATCATAGGTACTTACGCATACGCTCTTCAGATATATTTTGACTTTGCAGGCTATACGGATATGGCCAGGGGAACAGCAAAGATGTTTGGTATTAACCTTAGCGAAAACTTCAACAAGCCTTATTTGTCAACTTCAGTTGCTGATTTTTGGCGTCGCTGGCATATATCATTTTCCAGCTGGATTCTGGACTATATCTTCAAGCCATTGCAGATGGCTTGGCGGGACCGTGGACATTTTGGTACTTCACTTGCTCTGATTGTGACCTTCCTTGTATCCGGAATATGGCACGGAGCGAGTTTGGGCTTTATTATTTGGGGAGGACTGCATGGGGCATACCTTGCCTCGTCAACGTATTATCGACCATATCAAAGAAGATTACATAAATGGCTGAAGATTGACAAAAGCGGTTTGCTAAGAGCGTGGCAAGTGTTTGTGACATTTAACTTGGTAAGTTTTGCGTGGATATTTTTTCGTGCTAAAAGTGTGTCAGATGCTTGTGACCTAATTAGAAACATAATGGACTTCGATAATTCTCATAATATTCAGCAAATTACATTTGGGAAATATTTAAAAGACAATATTTTTCTTGGACATGGCTATCATAATTTTATTGTCACGGTATCAGTGTTAACTATTATCTTAACAGTTAACTTGCTAAAGAGTCGCTGCAACATATACAAGTACAACTTGGCAGTACGTTGGTCTATATACTACATACTTGTGATATCAATAGTTTTGTTTGGTGTTTTTAAAGGTGATAGTTTTGTCTACTTCAAATTTTAGATTATATGAATTAATAATTAAGCTGCTTGTTTTTTTGTTACTTGTAAGTGTAGC
>CAIYZD010000785.1 GCA_903930585.1 uncultured Geobacteraceae bacterium
CTGCCGTTCACGGAACATGATGTTCCCCCTGCCGTAATAACTCCATGCCCCGACCATTGATACGAATCCGCATAAAGTTAAATAACATTGCTAACGTATTTCTTGAAAAATATTCTCTATTGAGTTAAGAAGTGCTTATGGAAATTTCAAGCGAAATACTTTTTGAAGAACACGCTGCCGTATTTGAACATGCAGTACTTGAAATTGCTTCTGACATGGGTATAGCTCTAACAAAGGTGGAGTTCGTTCATTGTAGTAAGATTGGAACTGGTGCGTTCCATTTTCCATTCCATACGCTCAACTATTCGGTGACTAATTTCAAGGGCGGTGGAATCTACATCTCTGAAGATGACGTTTCAAATATTCCAGTATGGCCACCTCCAGACTCATTTGCAGAAGAAATTAGGTCATCACTATCACGCACGCTATCAAAGTAAGAGCCGAACGCAAGCTTGGCGAGATGCTGGTGCAAAGTAAAGAGGACGGGACAAGGGTTACGCAGAGTAATAACCTTGTTCAGAATATGCCGAAGTCGAACCACACGACATCGGACGACGAATGGCCCGCCCCCCCCCGTTCCTAAACCCGTAACGTTAGCAGAAATAGTCATCACCCCCTTGCGGGGACAACTCCACAATATATGAATTTTTTATGAAAAAGGTACTTATATTATTCCGTCCGTGTTACATCTTGCATGGATTTTATTGTTACTAACTAACCTGTAGGGGGTAAATTTTATGGTGTCTTTGCTTAATTGAAAGCCATTGTCCTATCATAATGTTGGACGAAGAAGAGCATCTCCCGATGATGAGGCGTCTGTTTATTGGGATAGAGCCACTCCATCTGATATACTGGCATATCCATGACTATCCCGCCACGCAGGCTTCGGATGCTTGTTCTGCTATGGCAGTAAAAATAGATTCTCATATTTTAAACTTACAAAAATGAATGTGGTTTGCATTACTGTCACCCCAAACATTATTAATAGGGTCATCCCCGTCTGCATGAAATTTAAGCCGTTAACAATTCAAGGGAATAATTCATAGATGCAGCAAACGAAAAACATTCATAAGCGTTTCTACCGAACTGCGAACAGGAGTCTTTTATGAAACGATTAATTTTAGCCGTATTCGCAGCAATTACTGCGACTACCTTTTCGTATGCTGCAGCAACTTCTGCTCGCTCCGATGCCTATATGTTTATCAATAAAAACATCTCATCCCCAACAGTTGATGGAACAGTGCAGCCATATAACGAATCAGCGGGGCAGGTTGTTTCTAAGGGCGCACAAAAAAAACTTCGTGTAGGTATTTGGTCGGACTTGCATTACGGAGCGGTCATTTCTGGGCAACCAGATGCGGGAACTAACTCTCTTAATTTGGCCGCCACCGACATAACGAATAATGTTCCAATCGACCTCTTAATATCGGGTGGAGACAATACTGACGGGTCTAAAGCTTTTTGGCTCGGGTTTAAAACCTTTTTGGAATCCAACTTTAGAAGTAAAGGGGTTACTACGCTTATCGGCGAGGGGAACCATGATGCGCAAGTTTACGGCCAAACAGTTGAAAGAAATATACCCGGCTATGCATCCGCATGGACAAGATGGTTCACAAAATACCCATACAAGGCAACTACTTTGACTCAAAGCGTATTTACCAATGCGACAACTGCACGCGTTGCAACATTCACCAATATGACTACATCGGAGCCTCTGTTTTTGTGGAACGAAGGCACGCAGACAGGAGAGGCTAAGCGGATAAAATCAGTAGTCGGCTCAGTGGTTCATTTTACAACAGCATTAGCAAGTGATTTCGACATGATTACCACAGTATTCCAAGGCAGGGACAGGGCTTTTCTGTACTCAAACCTGAGAGATCAGTACGGGGCAGGAGATTCTGATTTAGGGGAATATGGAACGAGCCGGGTCGCTGAATATGGTAATAACGTATTTATCACGCTGAATATGGAAACATTTTATGACAATCCTAATTTTTCTGCTTATCAGATGCACACCTCAGATACAGCACTGGACTGGTTAGAGTCAAAACTAAAAAAATACGCAGGTAAAAATATCTTCGTAGTTCATCATCCGATTATAGACGGTTCGGGACTGCAAACAACTTGGTCGATAGCTAACCCGGTACTGTATTTGGATGGCAGTTCGGCACGAATTAGAACCATCTGCCAGGCATACCCAATAAGGGCATGGTTCACTGGACACGCCCATTTCTCGCTTGCGACGTCCCAAGGAGATAGTAATCTTGTAAGAGTGAATACACCTTCCGGTTTTGGAGGAACTACGTTTATTGGGATACCCTCAACCGGCAGGGTTGCTCACAACATACCGTATGCGACCGATAGAGTCTGGTGGTATTATATAGAACTTAATGAAGGCGCCAACTCTGTAACCATGCGTATTCGTAACTCCACGGATGCACAGTGGGAAAACTACGATACGGTTATCCCGCTTAATAATCCGGTACATCTGCGTTAAACATCGACACAAAATAGTTCGGACATGATATGAGTCCGGTGTAATTATTTTTGTAACGTGTAAGTATTTTACCTACAAAATAATCAGCATATTACTGACTGGTAATCAACAACGATATCTCATACTTTGATAATAGACTTAACCATCAGCGCAGTGCTTTTTGTCTTGCTGGTATGGCTGCTCAGTATCTATGGGAATCTGAAGTCCGGTAATAAATTCTGGAGTGACTATGGTCGGAGAAATTACGAGCGAAATACTTTTTGAAGCGCATGCAGCCGTCTTTGAGCAAGCTGTGCATGAAATTGCTTCAGATATGAATGTCTCTCTGAAAGCGGTAGCGTTAGTCCATAGGGATACGTTGGCTACGACCTTTCATGTACTCCATTATAAGACTGAAAAGGGGAAGAGGGCTGGAATCCTCATTGACGATAATGAAGTTGCCAATATCCCCAAATGGCCGCTTCCGACCGCAATTATAGAGAGCATTACGTCATCAATTTCGTCAGCGATACAAAACTGAAGCAATCCGGTACAGCTGACAAACAGTTGCGTCACATTGTGGAGGGTACTATGGAAAAATATAACCAGTTGGGTTTAAATCACGTCGTTGGCGACAAACGGGGACTTGCTTCTCTGCTTGTTGGTCTTCTTGTTGGTCATGCACGTTATACACGTGCCGAACTCATTGAACTTGCCACTCAGATCAGGGAACATGCGGACGGTATGGCGGGGGAATGATGAGCGTCGCCAAGAAAGAACCATATCCGAATCTATTGCTGTTCGTTTCCGACTGTTGGACTGGACCACTCTACAGCTTGAACCAAGACACCATTTCCCGGAGTTTAGCAGCTAGCGACGCAAAACTCTGCGATGTCGCTTTTATGTCGTTAATTGATGCAGAGAGCTGACGGGTAATCTCGTTAATGGAAACCATGCTCCGGTTTACATCTTCAGCCGTGGCTGACTGCTCTTCCGTGGTTGTCGCTACAGTCTGCACCATCCCGTAGACCTGTTCAACACAGGTTACTATTTCCTCCATCGATGCCTGAGTACTCTTTACCTTGGCCATTATATTTTCAATGGCTGAACGTTCTTTTTGGATGCCGGTGACCGAACTGTCAACCTGTACCTTCATCTTCTTGACCGTACGACCGATCTCATCGGCAGATTCGGTTGTTCGATTCGCCAGTTGCCTGACGCTGTCGGCAACTACAGCAAAACCGCGACCCATGTCACCTGCCCGGGCAGCTTCTATCGACGCATTTAACGCAAGTAGATTAGTCTGATCGGCAATATCCTTGATCAGGCTAACGATATTGGTGATAGCTTCTGACGATTCGCCGAGAGATTCAATCTTTTCTGCAGAATCTCGCACCACAGTGGCAAAGTTTATCAGCTCTCCGGAGGTTTCATCGAGCGATTTCTTTCCTCCAAGGGCAATCTGCTTCATCCGTCCGGCAGACTCGGCGGTCGCATTGGTGTTGCGGGCGACATCCTGAATCGCCTGGGTCATTTCTGTCATTGCAGTAATAGATTGATCGATTTGGCCACTCTGGATCAGAGAGTTTCTTTCAAGGTCCGCTGCCGTGGCTGATAGATCTTCGGCACTGGTGGCAACGGTTGCCGTTGCTGCGGAAATTTTTCCCGCCATCTCCCGCAGGTTGTCAACCATGGAATGTACAGAGTCCTGCACCGATCCGAATTCATCGTTACTGTGCTTCGCTTCGTGGCTCCGCAGGTCCCCTCCGGCGACATCCTTTGACATGCCAATCAGGCCGGCCAGGGGGTTGGAAACGGAACGGAAGATCCATATTCCGAACAGAATTCCCGCAATAGCTGCAAGAGCGCTGACAATTATGAGTCCGGCTATACTCTGTCGAACAACCTTATTAACGCCGGTTACCGCCTTATCCTGCTCCTCTTTTGCTGCGAAAACGGTTTCTTTCCCCTTTGCCGCTTCTGTGGTAACCACTTCACGTAACCGGTCAGCAAGCTTTTGAGCTGTGGCTTCAGTACTCATGCGTTTTTTCAGTGTCGCCACAATTCCCAGTTCGGAGAAAATTTCGCCTCGGATTGCCCGTATTGAAGCAAGCGCTGCAGATAAAACCTTTGCCTCTTCCTTAACCCCCAATTTTGAGAGTGACCGCTCAAGGCCTTTAGCCTGTTCGTCAATTTTTACAAAAACCCCCTGTGTCTCAGCGGAGGAGTGATCGAGCTCTTCGGGGGTGGTCATGGTGAAAAGTTTTGTTGCCTGTCCTTCCAGCATGATGCCGCTGGATACCAACTCTGAATTTGCCTGAAGGATACTGGTAGCTATATTCGACTGACTGTAGGCATTCTTCTGGTTCTCATTCTCTACTGTCATCTTCTGGCCGGCCTGGGATGACTCAACATCAAGACTTGATACAATCAGATTCAAATGATCGGACATATCTTTCTCAATAGTCGCTGAAAGCGTTTTAGCCTCCTCCCTGGAATCGCCCTGCGCCTTGACATAGTCTGTCATGCGCTCACTGATTTGCTTTATCTCGGCAGTAGTTTCAGTTGAACTTTTTACATAGTCATTGTTCCGGATTCTCCTGAGAATTGAGTTGCTGCGTACCTTTGCTCCGGTAACGTAACCCGGCCCATGGCTCGTGCGCCCCTCTATTACTATAAGTTGCAGATCCTTAAACAGCGATCTCAACTCTTCGATGCTGCGCATCCGACCGGAGAGGCGGTTTGTGTCTGTCAGCGCCGTGGAGAATGTTCCTGAACGGTTTACCTGAAGTGAGCGTATCCGCAGATCAAGTGTCTTCAACCGGGCTGATGATTCTTTCAGTCGCACTGTTACGGAGTGACCCCGTTCGATCGCTTCGCGGTTGGCTGCAAGACGCGCAGCCGTTGCACTATACAGTTCCTGAGAAATGCGAGTCAGCTCTTCAGAAGTTCCCAGAGACTTTCCCTGCATCTCTTCAAGCTTTTTCTGCACTGATTTTACCTGTTCAAGAGCGCTGTCTGCTTCCTTACGAAGAGCGGCAAGTTCAGCCTCACTGTGGGCGGTTCCCACTTTGACGAGTGCTGAGGCCGTGGCCTGAAGTTCCCTTTGAAACTCCAGGGTCTTGGTCTGATATGGGGTACTCTTCTGGGTGAGATAGTTAAGCTTGCCGCTGATATACCCCATGCTGGCAATACTGGCCGCAACTACGGTTGCAATTGCCATTACGACCAGTAGTACGTTGCTGATCAGCTTTGCCTTAATATTCATTATTGATCCCTATGTCAAAAAAATATTTAATTTACAGAAAGTTACGCATTATTTTAACCGGTTACTTGAAAATGCCACAGCAGATAATCAGATCACCGGCTTTTTCAATATATGTTGTTTTCTGTTCCATTTTTTTTGTTTTCGGGTTTTGTGATTGGTAATCAACCCAGCCAGATCCCTTTGTCCTGGCCACTTCAACCATCTCGCGGCGGTATTTTTTTCCTGCAGTATCCGGTACGTCAAGAACATTTTGCCCGACAAGATTCTGCTTGAAAGAGTTGGCCATCATGACGCCGTTCATGTCATAGGCGAAGACATAGAGTTCTCCTTTGACAAATTCACTCGTGGGGTCATTGAGCACGTCAAGCCCTTTTTCCACGCCGTTGGTCGCGATGTACGCAACGGCTGATTTCACCAAATTAATAGCAGTTTCTTTATTATCGGCACGTGCCAATCCAGCAGTTAAACCAACGAGCAGAACTACAGCAAACATAGTGACAATCCATTTTGAAACCATCTCATTCATGACATACCTCCAAGTGTGGTGTGTACTTCAGAATAATAAACCGGGTTCCCGTTGCGGATTCCCGGCTATTGTTATGCGTCTGTGGAGAGTGCCTACTGTTGACTGGTTGTGTCAGCGGATTTTGATCGTGATTTTGTCTTTACTTTTACGGACTTGGCGATGGCGCTTTCATGCTGTTGCTCCAATCGATAGGCAAGCTGCGGTCGAGTTAGTCCAAGCATCCTCGCCGCTGCGGAAAGATTGCCGTTTGCTTTCTTTACAGCGGTTTCCGCCAGCAGGGTGTTGGCCTGTTCAAGCGTAATTCTGCCGCTTAAGATGGCCTCACAAAAGTCTTTGCCACTTTCCCTCTGACTGGTACTCAGTTGACCATTTTCGTTGAGTCCGAACTCAAGGGGACTGTCATTATTATAAGAAGGAAACAGGTGGTTTATCTCGATATGTGTGCCGTTCTGTGCGAGCATGACACCACGTTCCACAACATTTTGCAGTTCACGGATGTTGCCTGGCCACTGGTAGGCGAGTAAGGCCAGTTTGGACTTATCTGAAAATCCGCGCAGTTTTTTTCCGCAGATCGCGGAGTATTTTTTAAGAAAACACTTGGCAAGGAGCAGGATATCCAATGTGCGTTCTCTGAGTGGCGGAATGTTGATCTGCAAGGCGTTGATTCGAAAATAGAGATCAGACCGGAATTTGCCTTCTTCAACCAGTTGCCTCAGGTTGATGTTGCTCGCCGCGACCAGTCTCACGTTTACCTTATGTGTTTTTGTGCCCCCTACGCGCTCAACTTCACCCTCCTGCAACACACGGAGTAGTTTCGCCTGTGCCGATAGGGGTAAGTCTCCTACCTCGTCAAGAAACAGCGTACCTCCGTTGGCTCGCTCGAATCGACCGGGGCGAGAGGCGTGTGCGCCCGTAAAGGCGCCTTTTTCGACGCCAAACAGCTCAGATTCCACAAGGTCGTGAGGAATCGCGGCGCAATTGATGGCTATGAATGATTCTTTGTTGCGGCTTCCCCTGTCGTGCAGCGAGCGAGCAAAAACTTCCTTACCAACGCCTGTTTCGCCTTGTAGAAGTACTGTGATCTGACTACCCGCTGCTTGTGTCAGCAGTTCGTACGCGGCGAGGAAGGCTGGTGAATTGCCCACGATATCCGCCGGCAGCTTTTGCTTTTCGTTTATGGCGGCACGTAACTGTACAACCTGAGTTTGAAGACCCCGGAGCTGGTCGGCTATCGACTCATTACTCATTAATAGCTTGAATTCACTTGCGTCTTCCCATTCTTCGACAGGTTTTCCGACGACGTAGCAATGTTCCGCTCCCTGAGCGAAACATTTTGTCTCCTTGAACATGATCGATCGACCCATGAAAGCAGACGTGTAGCCACTCGCATAGCCGAGCAGATTCCAGCACACTCCTTCAGAAGGTTCCCCGTAATGGCGCAGGTGCGCCTGACTTTCCCATGAGTTCTGTGCGATGGCTTCGACGTATGTTTTTCCCGATTTGCGGTCTAAATCGAGCTTGGTGACGGTGATCTTCATGCCTCCTTCCAATGTGCAGAGTAGCGGGCCGGCCATGAAAGCTTCATGAATGTCCGTGACTTCCGGGCTGATGTGTGAGAGTTCACAGTCGCTCATTCCGGAAGCATAGCCCATGCGCATAATGAGTCCTTTCGCGCGATCCATTCCAAGGGTGTCGATTAATTCCCGACGCAACTGCGCATACGTCTCGGCATGCATCAAGAGCATGCGGTGCTCATGCAACCATATCTGACCAGTTTCACTGCAGAAGCGCAATCTTGAGCGCAGACCAATAGTTGAATCGCTTGGTTGTTCATCAATATTGTGCAGTTTTTTCTTCTTTTTCATAAGATCCTTTCAGATTCAAGTAGTTCTGGTTCTGCTATACCTCGATACTCACCGGAATAGTTTATTATTTCGGAGTATGTAAAAATTATATAACATGTTTATATACTACTGTATTCTTGCTTAAATAGCAAATATTAGTGACCGGAAAAGCATCCAGGGAAGGAAAAACGCTATTCCGTACCCCTCTGTCAGGTCATTGGAGAATAATTTCATCATTTCATGAAAAAGCGGGGATCAGTAGGGCATATTTATAAGATAATAAACTATTGGTAGTTTGATTGCCACTCATTCCTGCTGTATATCTGCTCTGTATTCCCCTGCATTCACCTCTCCCAAGCAAACCCTTTTATAATCTGCCTCTTACGCATTGAATATGCTCTCGATTCACGGCAATAATCCGGTCTTATTAAACCCACGCAAAACAGTGATAACAAATAGTATTACGTTGCTTCTGCCGTGTAAACTACACTACATAATGGTTTTAATAGAATTCTCAGTGGTTTTGAGACAAAAGCTGGAACATACGTATAAAAAAATAAAAACAGTGTTTGGCACTTCTCGTGCAATTCACCAGACAACTGATTAACTTAATTGCTTCACGAGGACATCAAATGCTCATACCGCTCATCACCGAAATTCAAAGGTTTAGTTTGCAAGACGGTCCGGGCATTAGAACTACTATTTTTTTCAAGGGTTGCCCTCTCCACTGTCCATGGTGTCACAATCCTGAAACATTGAGCCGTGAAAATGAGTTTTATATTTATGCCAGCAAGTGTACGGCGTGTGGACAATGCGTGAAAAATTGTCCTTCAGGCGCCTTAAAGCTTGATAGTACCCCGAACAGAAAAGGTCTTCTCACTTTTAACCAAAGTAAATGTATTTTATGCATGAAATGCGTGGATGCCTGCCTTTTTGGTGCAAGGGAAATAGTTGGCAAGTCGCTGGATATGGACAGTATTGTGCGTGAAGCAGTTTCAGATAAATTGTTTTATAAGCATAGCGGAGGTGGTGTCACTCTCAGTGGAGGAGATCCGCTTTTTTTCCCGGAATTTACCCTTGAACTGGCTCGTGTCTTAAAAACAGAAGAGAATGTCCACGTAGCGATTGAAACATCCTGCTTTCCAAAATGGGACAAAATCGAGCCGCTCCTGGAGTTTGTTGATTTATTCATAGTAGACATCAAATCCATGGATCCTGAAAAGTATAAATATGTCATTGGCGGATCCCTTACCGAGATTCTGTCAAACATTGAAAGACTGATTAATTCCAAAGCGGCTGTTCGAATCCACTTACCCATAATACCCGGCTTCAACGATAGTGCTACCGATATTCAATCTTACGTGGATTATTTGGGCCAATTTGCAGACAAGCTCTCGGGAGTTGATATTCTCCCTTTTCACTCTTACGCGGCTGGTAAGTATGTACAATTGAACCGGGAGTACCGATACAAAGGAATCAATGACCTGCCAGGCCAACAGGTTATGCCTCTGGTCAATGCTCTCAAAGAAAAAGGCTTGCGCCAGGTTACCGTGGGTGGAATTACCGGAACGGCATCCACCTAACATAAAAGAATAAAATCAGCAAGGAATCGTAATAAAACCGGAAGAAATTGCCCCGTGGTGAAATTTAAAACATAAAAGGAGGTGGTAACAGCTTTACAAAGGGAAGATCACAGCACTGTTTTTATCGTATTCGTTTTAAGACTCATCAATTAAAGGAGAAAACAAAATGACAACATGCAAGGACTGCACGTATTTTTTTTCAGTCCC
>CAIYZD010000786.1 GCA_903930585.1 uncultured Geobacteraceae bacterium
GGGATCAATACCCCGCAACCCTGCCTCTTTCCGCAGGTTGTCTTCCGCAAAGCTGTTGAGCTTCATCAACCACAGAACACTGCCTGGAGACATGCGAAGTATGTTCATCCAGATATCAAATATCCGGGGGGTGATCTTGTAGCTGTGATTAAAGGAACAAAAGACAAACCCCTCTGCCGGTAAGCCGCACTCTTCGCGCGCGGGTGTCCGGTCGGCAACTGTAACCGTGGCATCGGTGGGGAGGTACGTTTCAGGGAGGTACACCACCTTTTCGGTAAAAAACTCCCGGTCTGCTTCCGGAATTACCCACCGGTCAGCCAGGATATAGTCAATATATTCGACTCCCATGGTGCCCGGATACCCCAAGTAGGTGACCTGAATGGGGGCGGGGCGTTGCGCCAGGATATCCAGACGTGAGCCGGCGGTGTAGCCGGCCAGGTCAATGGCAATATCGACCTCCAGGGAACGGATAAGAGCGGCAATATCCCGGGAGCTTTTGTCCCGCGCATCGATGAACCGGTCAAAGGACGCAACCATGCGGTTGCGCAGTCGGCTGTTGTCACCAACGCCCAGAGAGATGGCAATAGTTTCAAAGCGAGACGTGTCGTGATTCTCAAAAATACCGGCCATTAAATGGCTGACCGGGTGTTCCTGCAGGTCGGGCGATATATAGGCGATTCGAATTTTATCATGGGTATAGCGCTCACCTCGCCATACACTGGCTTTGGGGGGGAACTGCTGTCCGGACATGCGGGCGCCCCGCAGGTGTTCGCACGGCGAGTCCGACATGGCCAGCAGTTCCAGTGCGCCACAGACACGTTTCCCCGCTGCCATTGCCTTCGTTATTGATGTCAGGCACTCTTCCAGCAGCTCCCAGTTGCAGGCCATTTGCAGGGCATTACCGTACGCGCCGAGCACATAATCAAAATCAGGATCAAGCTGAAGTAAACGTTGGAAGACCACGATGGCCCTGTCATACAGTTTTGTATCCCGGTACAGAAGCCCCTTGTTATTAAGCACCTTCAGGTTGTTCGGGTCAAAGCCGAGAATCCGGTCGTAGTTTTCCAGTGCTTCGAGATGCCGCCCCATTTCCTGTAATATGGTGCCGCCGTTTACCAGTGCATCCGTATTGTGGGCATCAAAAGTCAATGCCCGGCCATAACTTTCAAGAGCCTCATGGTTTCTCTTCAAGGCTTGCAGCACAAACCCGCGATTATACCATGCCAGGGCAAAATCAGATTTTACCGTGAGTGACGCATCAATATATTCCAGCGCCTTCCGAGGGTTGCCGCTTTTTGAGGCTATAACTCCTAAAGAGAACAGGGATATAAAATTATTCGGCTTGCTTTTGAGCAGTTGCTTAAACAGCTCTTCCGCTTCGCGCAAATGACCGCTCTCTTGCAGTTTGAGAGCTTTATGCAGCTTTTTATCGATCACGTGTGTGTGAAACCTTTCTATATGTTCGTCGTCGCAAGCGCATCCCTTCTCTCCTTCGCCTGGGTGTACGCCGGATCGATTTCCAGGGCCCGATTGTAGCTTGCCATGGCCTCTTGAGGACGCTGCAGTGCCTGCAGCACAATCCCACGATTGAACCAGGTCTGCGGGAACCGTGGGTTCTGTTCCGCGGCACGGTCAAAATAGTGCAATGATGCTTCCGGATTACCCGTATTCATTGAAATTACCCCAAGAGAATAGAGCGACACGATATCAGCCGGGCACGTTTCGAGTATCTGCCGAAATATAGCTGCCGCCTGAGGCAGATCACCCTGTTCCTGCAACGCCAACGCCAGCTTCAGTTGCTGCTCTCTCTCGTGTATGTCGGTTTTTTGTTCCAGTGTCGTCATGTCTTCTGCCGCAACAGAAAAACTTGCCGGTTCTTCTCCCCGTTGCTGCCGCTCCCACATGGTGATAAACGCGGCTTCCAGGTTACGGCAGTGCCGTTTGGCATCAAACAGCGGATAGCTGTCGCGATTCTTCACCAGCTTACGTTTTATCCCCTCCAGCAGCGAACGGTCATGGGCGAACCGAACGGCCAGTTCCTGATACTCCTGCAGTGATCCGGCGATCAATTCCGGCATGCCGATGGTGTGAAGCAGACTGCCCGCGACTCTTCCCGGAAACGCGTTCCCCTGACAGGTCAGGACCGGAAGACCGACAAGCAGCGCGTCACTTGCCGTGGAGTGGGCATTGTAGGGGGTGGTATCGAGGAAGAGA
>CAIYZD010000787.1 GCA_903930585.1 uncultured Geobacteraceae bacterium
CATGCCGGGAATAGATGGCATTGGTGTGATCTTATCATTGAAAGAAAAACATCCACAAATCAGGATAATTGCCATAACTGGTGGGCCCGCAAAAAATGACAGGGTTTACCTTTTGAATGTTTGCAAGATGATGAAGGTCGATTTAGTATTGCCAAAGCCATTTGAAGTTGACGAGTTAAGAACTGCCGTGAAAGAGGTGTTTAGAAAATAGAGCTGATACTCTCTTAACTACAACAATTTATTTAATATTACTAACGAAAACTTCTCCTCTCAGGGCTGGTATGAAGGCCTCTGGCGCACTTTGAACAAATGTCCTTTCATGCAGCAAATATCCATGATATATCTTCAAACCTGAATAGTCTTTCAGAAAAACGCTCTCTGGAGAATGGATAAATATGGGTTTTTTAACCGTTAAATCACATAAAATAGAATATGTTATTTTGCAGCCTGCAAACCATTTTGAAAATTTACCTACAATTGTGATGCTTCATGAAGGTCTTGGTTCTGTAGCTATGTGGAAAGATTTTCCTCAACAGGTGTCTGATTCAACAGGATGCAATGTTATGGTTTATTCCCGTTATGGTCATGGCAATTCAGATCCCAAATTTGATGACCGTGGCATACAACATCAACACATCGAGGCATTGGAGTTTCTTCCTGAAATATTAGATACTTTAGAAATCAAGTCCCCAATTCTGTTCGGGCATAGTGATGGTGCTTCTATTGCGCTAATTTATACAGGGGGATTAAATCGGGATGTTGCCGGACTTATATTGATGGCTCCGCATGTTATGGTTGAAGACCTTACTATTTCAAGTATTGAAGCTGCTAGGGACGCATATAATAATGGAGACCTCAAGCAGAAACTTTGTAAATATCACGATAATGTTGATTCAGCCTTCTACGGTTGGAACAATGTCTGGTTGCATCCCGAATTCATTAACTGGAATATTGAGGAGTATTTACCGACGATAACATGTCCTGTTTTAGCTATACAAGGCTTTGATGATGAATATGGAACAATGGAGCAGATCGAAATAATCAAACGGAAAGTCACAAATGTTGATCTGCTGAAATTACATACATGCGGACATTCACCTCATCGAGATCAACCACTACATGTATTGAAGGCCGTTCAAGATTTTGTGAGTAACACATTAGGGGGTCTATCGTAATCATCAAGTAATGTAAGGAGGTGCCATGACTGGAATCAATTACGAAAATATTGATGATATTGTAGTGCTCAGAGTAGTTGGTGGAGTTACGTTTAATCAAATATTGGATGCATTACACGACTATTTTCCGTTAGTCAGTAAGCATTTGATATGGGACTACACGGAAGGAGATCTTGCAAATGCAACTCCTCAGGATTTCAAAAGTATACCTGCAATCTCTGCAAAGTTGTTTGCTAACCGTCAGCAAGGAGGAAGAACTGCATTTGTGTGCCCAACCGATTATTTGTACGGGATGTTCAGGATGTACACCGCTTTTGCTGATATCCAGAAAATGCCATATGATTATGAAGTTTGCGAATCATTAAAGGAAGCTATTGTGTGGGTGAAACACACAGGCTAAACGACCGGAAGTATAATTCCTTGTTCATTAGAATACTTTCTGATATGACATGTTATATCTTAACATACGGGGAGTAAATCAAATGATCGAAGAGTATGTTTCAAATATAGCCTGTACCATGGGGTTAAAGCTGTCTCAGACTTCCATAGTCGATGGACAGTCTTTAGGGGTGCCTTGATGTTTACCTTGTCAACATCTCTTCAAAAGGTCGTAAAGTGAATGTTCTGGTTTATCGTGATGATATTGTAAAATTAGAAAATGGAATGCATAGTGATCGATTGGAGACGAGGATAAGGGGTACGTTATCACGCCTTCAGGGCCTTATTGAGCCTCGTTGATGCAAAGAAAATAAACGTCATCCGGATATACAATTATACCTGATCTATTCTCAGTTTTTCTCACTGCAACACTTCAATCCCCCTTTTGCTTTTCGGCATTCCTTTATATTTAAAAAAAGATTAAAAAAGTCCTTTATCTTTTTTTGTAACCACCGATACGGTAAGAAACGCAGTTTTAGAACACAGCCTGGAGGGTGACTCTATGTCAGTAGCAGGAATATCATCAAGCAGTATAGCAGCAGCATACACTCCGCCTCCTGCACAGCCGCAGGCAGCTAAACCACCTCAACAGGCACCCAAAGTAGATACGGTAACTATATCGAAGCAGGCTCAGGCATTAGCTAAAGATGGAGATACACCGGCACAGGAAGTAGCTGAAAGTGGTGCAGAAAAAGCATCTGAGCAGGCAAAAGGTAAAGCTTGATCTTTGTAAATGTGGAAAGTAGGGGTCCGTCATGAGCGTTAATTCTATAACAGCTGGGAATGCTACGTTCAAGCTACCAACATTTAATAGTACTGCTCCTGCCAAGCAACCGGTTAAGGATGCTGCAAAGACGGTTGACGCTACTAACGTACAAGAATCCCCCCCGAAGGTTCTTGATGCCAAGCAACCAGCACCGGCAAGTCTAGCTAGTGCGAAACCGGCGCGAGGTATGAGTCATATGGTTGAATCTTATGATTCCAGCGGCAAGGTGGTTACAAAATATGTTGATAGTAGTAACGATGTAATCTATCAGACACCATCGGAGATGGTACTGAAGACCCAGGAACTGATGACCAGCACGCAGGCAGCAACTGACGTCAAAGGGTAGTATCCGTCTTATGTAGTTCACCACAACATACGAGAGTACCTACAGGGTATGGGGGCCAACGCCTTCTTGCCCTTTTTAGTGTCTAAAATTCTAATGGGAGAAATATTTCTCGATAAGCACTATTTGTGTTATACTGCATCGGTAAAAAGCAATTACCTGCAGCAGGGAGTCTCTGGTGGCAATCATTTTGTCATGCAATAGAACAACCAGGCCACCACCAACTCGACAATCTTCATCAATTGACGCATTAGTCAACGGATTTTATACAGGCAATAATGGGCCGACGCAGCGGAGTCTTCCGTGCGTCGGCTTTTTTTCGTTTTAATACGGTGCCGCCAGTGAATAGGGAAAAAACGTCACCGTATGATCAAATTACCTCCCGCGATGAAGTAACATCCCCTTTTTATGTAGTTGGTATTGGTGCATCAGCTGGTGGTTTGGCGGCGTTTGAAGCATTCTTTTCAGGAGTGTCAAAGGGGACAAGTCCCGGTATGGCTTTTGTCCTTGTACAGCACCTTGCACCGAATCATAAGAGCCTTCTCGCTGAAATTGTTGGACGGTACGCGAACCTGCCGGTCTTTGAGGCCACCGACGGAGTTGTTGTCAAGCAGAACTGCGTGTATGTTATCCCGCCAAACCACAATATTGCCATTCAAAACGGTGCGCTGCACCTGTTGGAACTGTCCCCCCACAATGGGCAGCATCTGCCGATAGATTATTTCTTCCAATCCCTGGCCCAAGAGCTGCGAGAACGTTCGATCGGAATCGTGCTTTCCGGCACCGGAAGTGATGGCACAAGAGGAGTGAGTGCAATCAAGGAAGAGGGGGGCTTTGTTATCGTCCAGAGTCCGGAAACAACTGATTTCGATGGTATGCCGAATAGCGTCATCGTTTCCGGAAACATGGATTACATCTTACCTCCCGCATATATGGTGGGCAAACTGATTGAATATGCCACGGGTAAAATACAGAACATGGCCGGTAGTTCATTACACACAGATGAAAGAACCGAGCAACTGTTTGAAACCATTTTTGCTCTACTCCTTGTCAGAACCGGTCACGATTTTTCCCATTTCAAGAAGAGTACGATCTTACGGCGTCTCAAAAGGCGCATGACGGTTCACCATGTCAAGAACATGAACGATTATGTGCATATTCTGCAACAGGCGTCAGTCGAGGTAGATGCCCTTTTTGATGACCTCCTGATAGGTGTAACCACTTTTTTTCGCGACCCGGCAGTCTTTGAACAGCTTGCAGTTGATGTTATTCCATCTCTTTTTATCGGAAAAGGGGCCGAATCACCCGTACGCGTCTGGGTAACTGCCTGTTCAACGGGTGAGGAGGCGTATTCAATTGCTATTTTGCTGCAAGAACAAATGGATGCGTTAAAGCAGAATTATAAAGTTCACCTGTTTGCCACCGACATTAACAGCCGTTCAATCGAAACAGCTCGTAAAGGTATTTATTCCACCACTATCGCAAAAGACGTCTCGCCCGAACGGCTTGCAAAGTATTTTTCCCGTGAATCGGACGGGAAAGGGTTCCGACTCACTAAAAACATCCGCGATATGGTGATCTTTTCAACTCATGATGTAATCAGGGACCCCCCTTTTTCTAAACTTGACTTGATAAGCTGTCGTAATCTACTCATCTATATGGAAGAAAATCTGCAACAAAAGCTCATATCCATTTTCCATTATGCCTTAAATCCAGGTGGCATGCTTTTTCTGGGCAGAGCCGAGAGCATCACTGATTCCTTGAACCTGTTTCACACGATAGACAGTAAAAACAAGATATATCAGCGTGACGATACCATTGGAGTACACCGAATGGCTTACAGAAAACCGGCTTTGACTTCAGCAGGTCATACAGTTGAACCACGTTCGCCATTGCCATCTCATCATATGCCACGTGAGCTGATCGAACGTATTCTGCTGCAGAAATATGCTCCGGTATCTCTGCTGGTGAACAGCGTCGGTGACATTATTTACGTCTACGGACATACCAGCAGATTCCTTGAATCTGCCTCTGGTGATTCCCAAAATAATATTCTTAAGAGAGCTCGTGATGGGCTCTCGTCCGGGCTGACCGCCGCTCTGCATAGAGCCGTCTTGAATAATGAAACCGTATTTCTGCCCGGTTTGCGGGTTAAAATAAACGGCGACTTCACCACCGTAAATCTGACGGTGGAACCGGTATCGGCTAATTATGATTCCTCAGATGGGTCTTGCCAGTATCTGGTTGTTCTGGAAGATGCCACTTCCCTGGAGCAACGATGCCTCCACGAACAGGGAAGTACCGGGCCCGATGAAGTTTCCGGTACTGCAGATTCAAAAATATCTGTTCTCACTCAGGAGCTCCTGGCAAAAGAGAAATTCCTGTTCACCACCAATATTGAGCTTGCCAATTCAAACGAAAATCTGAAATCAGTCAACGAAGAGCTGCAGTCCCTTAATGAAGAGCTTCAATCATCCAATGAGGAGTTAGACACTTCGAAAGAAGAACTGCAATCGGTCAACGAGGAGCTCTATAGTGTAAACGCGGAGCTGCATACCAAGGTGATAGATCTGTCACAGGCTAACAACGATATGAACAACCTTCTGGCAGGCACAGGTGTTGGTACCGTTTTTGTGAATAAAAAGCTTGTCATTCAGCGATTTACCCCTGCTGCCTGTAATGTGATTAATCTGATAGATACCGATGTTGGACGACCATTGGAACATACGGTTACCAATCTGATCGACTATAGCCGGTTAATTGAGGATGCGCAGGAAGTACTTGATACGCTGGTTGTCAAAAATATCGAAGTAAAGGCCAAGTC
>CAIYZD010000788.1 GCA_903930585.1 uncultured Geobacteraceae bacterium
CCCTTCGAAGTGTGGTAACAACGAAAGAAGAAATACGTGACTGACCAGCTGGTACGAAAGCAGTTATGTCAAACGAGGAGCACTGCGGGGAAAAAAAGGTTTATTACTGCCGCGATAGCGGCTTACTTGAACATCGCTATAGGCCTACCGGTCGTGCCTGAGGTGAGACAGAGATCCACCAACCTGTTCCGGGATACGGCGATAAAATCTTCGTGGTGTTGTTCCGGGTCTGTTTTGCTGGTAAACGGGAGCAATGCCAGGTTGTCAAGACCGGTTATATCCCCCGGCTTCACCTTGAGAGCGGAAAACAGTGAGCGGTAATAGGGAGAATGTGAGGCAAGATAGCGGATATGCCGGTTCAGAAGCTCAGCCTGCCGTGACGCGATTACCTGCTGATGAGCGTAAGACAGATTCCCCCCTTCGTGATATCGAGAAGGTTGTATGGGGTAGTATCCTTTCGTCATGACCATAGTGAAGTACTACAGCCCGCCGTTCAGCAGCACGGCCTCATCAATCGCTTCCATTGCGATTCTGATTTCCAGCAGTTGCGGCAGGATTGACACAAACAGTGAAACCAGGCGTGGATCAAAGTGGCTTCCGGAACTCTCCCTGATAGTTGCAACAACCTTCTCCAGAGGCCACGGTTCCTTGTACGGACGTTTCATGGAAAGGGCATCAAATACGTCAGCCAGCGCAACAATGCGTGCCGATTCCGGTATCGCTTCACCGGTAAGGCCGTCCGGATATCCGCTTCCATCATACTTCTCGTGGTGACGCAAGGCGATCTCCGCTGCCATTTTAAAAATCGGAGCTTCACTCTTTGACAGGATATTATAGCCGATCTGTGAATGGGTTTTCATAATTTCCCACTCGGCAGCATCCAGTTTTGCCGGTTTGCGGATGATTGAATTCGGGATACCGATTTTGCCGGTATCATGCATCGGCGCAGCAAGCTCAATCTGCCTGCAGGCTTCACTGGTCCAACCGGAAGCCGCTGCCAGAGCTCTGGAGTAGGCTGCCATACGCCAGATATGAATGCCGGTGTCACTATCATTATAATGGCCGGCCTCTCCCATCATGTATATCGCGTCCCGATAGCTCTTTTCCAGTAGGGTCGCCTGCACCAGAGAACAGTGGGTTTTAATGCGCGCGGTCACAATGGGAGCGGAAAGCGGTTTGATAATATAGTCAACCGCGCCTGCTGCAAAACCGGCCGCTTCATCGGTCACTTCCGACAAACTGGTGTCAAAAATTACCGGGATGGATTCGGTACGTTTATCTGCCTTCAAGGCCCTGCAGGTAGTCAAGCCGTCAGAATCCGGCATCTGAACATCAAGCAGAATAAGCATCGGCAGATGCTTGTGTGCCGTGGCAAGTGCCTCGGCACCGCTACGGGCAAAGACCAGTTTATAGTTGGGTGACAGTATCTGTTCCAGAACCGCGAGGTTTTGCGGCTCATCATCAACAACCAGTATCGGTCTCTCCTGCATGGTCAGTTCTCCGGAATGGGTATCTTCAGCTCGGCGGCCAGCATTCTGATGGCGGCTTCTCCTCCCCGAAAATCGAAATTTTCAACCGCAGCATTGATGGCAGCAAGATGCTGCGGAGCAATGAGTCTGTTCAAGCTCCTCACCACCGGCCTGACCTGGCCGATGTCGTCGGAATCAAGGGCTGTCAGAATACGTGCAATAAGGGCGGCCACCTGAGATGTATCCAGATTCTTAGGTGGCGTCGCTTCATATTCTCCGGTTTCGGACGCGTATGTTCTGATCGATGCACATGCGGATTCAAGTACCGTGTGCAACCTGTCCAGTGCCTCATCCACAGCGGCATCAAGGGTTAAGGCGATCTCCGTTTTTTGTGCCTGTCGAGCCACCTCGGCAAGAGCCAGACTGCCGGCCGCCCCTGCAAGCTTGTGCACCAGTTTCAGCGCATTTTCCTGCCCGGCCTGTGCCAGTGACGGAACACAGTTTTCGTAATCACGCACGAATTTTCGCAAATATTGAGTATAGATATCCCTGTCCTTCCAGATAGAAAGACCATGTTCAGCTGCAAGGCCCGGAAGGGGGGGAAGGACGGTACTCTCCAAAACGGTGGGTAGTTCCTTAGGGGATGGAGAACCGTCACCGACGACATGCTTTCTGATCAGCGCGACTGCTGCAGTGACTTCAAACGGTTTTGAAATAAACCCGGTCATCCCAGCCGCTTTGGCACTCTGCTCCTGATGTTTTAATGCGCCTGCGGTAAGAGCAATGACCGGAATATCCGCCAGTTCGGGGGTGCTACGAATCAACCGGGTCGCCTCATAGCCATCCATCACCGGCATCTGTACATCCATCAGGACTATGTCGACCTCACCCGGGTGAGCATAGAGCCAGTCAACCGCCAGCCTGCCGTCATTGGCAAGAACGATGGAGGCCCCCTTGCCGCTGAAGATACGCATGGCAACTTCCCGGTTTATATCACTGTCATCAACAACCAGTATTCTGATCCCATGCAGATGCTGTTCCTGAAGAGGTTCAACACGTTCTTTCCCGGCATGGCCGGCACGGGCGTGCTGCACTTTGGCAACCGCATTGTGCAGACTCGAAGGCGTTATCGGTTTGCTCAGGATTTCATCAAAAAGATTACTCTCTGGTAATGTGAAGAGATCATCCCGGGAATAGGCGGAAACCATCATGATGATGACCGGTGCCGAGTCCTTGTCACGATATGCCTGCCGGATGGCGTGTGCAGTGCCAAGACCGTCAATACCCGGCATTTTCCAGTCGAGAAGGATTACCTTGTTTGCCAACGCACCATCGTGTGCCTTTAACAGGGCGAGCACCGCCTCTCCGGAGTCGACGATACAGGCACGCCAGCCCAATGCCGTGGTAGAGTGGCGAAGTGCTTCACGTGCAACCGGATTGTCTTCAGCAATCAGAAGGTCAAGATCGGCCATTTCCGGTGATGAGATCAGCGCATCCGGATCTTTGTCGAACACCAGGGTAAAACTGAACTCGCTGCCACTGTCCGGAGCACTGTCGACCTCAAGTTCCCCCCCCATTAATGACACCAGTTGACGGCAGATGGATAATCCGAGACCGGTGCCGCCGGAAAGGCGGGTTGTCGAGGTATCTGCCTGGGTGAAGGAGTCAAAGATCATATTCAACTTATCCGGTGGAATCCCCACACCTGTATCCGATACCGCGAATCGGAGGGTCACCTGATGTTCAGCCTCATCAAGGGTCTGAATTGTCACATTGACATGGCCGTGGTCGGTAAATTTTATCGCATTACCGGCAAGATTGATCAAGACCTGCTCAAGTCGGAGTGAGTCACCGAACAACCGGTCAATACCATTGTCGGGGGGCGAAATTACCACCTCAATATCTTTCTCACCGGCGGTGATCGACATGATGGTCGCAAGATTATCGAGCACGCTGCTCAGACTGAACGGAACATGCTCGATCTCAATCCTTTTTGCCTCCAACTTCGAAAAAGCAAGTATGTTATTTATGATCCCGAGAAGCGAACGACCGGCAATATCAATCTTGCGAACCAATGTGCCGGCCTCACCGGATAGCGGTGCCTGTTCAAGCAGATAGGTGATTCCGATAATTGCATTCAGCGGTGTGCGGATCTCATGGCTCATGTTGGCCAAAAACTGCGACTTGGCAAAATTGGCGGCCTGCGCTTCCTCCCGCGCCACAAGAAGCTGTTCCGCATAATCAAACATCTTGTTTTCAATCATTTTTCGATCGGTTATATCGGACAGCACCACCATAAGGCTGTCAACATCGGTCTTGTGAACGCTGGCTTCCAGTGTCATGGTACTGCTTCCCCTGACACCGGTCTCGAAGGAAATCTGCATGGCATCGCAAATAATGCCATTGCTCCCTTCATATTCAGCAATTAAGCGACGGATATGGGGAGCTACCGGGTCAAGTACCGTAAACAGGTTATCAAGAAAGCCGCCCCTGGATAGCGGCATAAGTAGAGCTGCCGCCCGGGGAGTTATCATCCTGACATCACCATTTGCCGCCAGTTGAAGCAGAGCGACCGGCGCCAGATAGAGAAACGACAACAGCTGCTCGTAGGGGGAATTGTGCGTGCTGTCCATATTCAAGACAGGCGGCGTATCAGGACGTACCGGGTGTGAAACAGCGGCGAATAGAGCAGCCGCAGTGTAACCCTGGTGGGATTCATCTTCCAGGTGAGCGTATAATCCAGTGTTTTATCCAAAAGCGTCTGCACTTCGGCAGCATCTTCAAAGCGTTGAGCAACCATGAAGTTGTTCATACACTGCGCCAGCTCCGTGAACAGCAGTCTACCTTTCGCCTTGTCAGCTGATAG
>CAIYZD010000789.1 GCA_903930585.1 uncultured Geobacteraceae bacterium
ACCAACCTGGTCGGTAACGCCATCAAATTCACCCGAAATGGTGACGTTATCATGAGTGCTTCTCTCCTCTCCGAGCAGGAAAACAATGCTACCATCCTTTTTGAAATACAGGACACCGGTATCGGCATTCCTGAATCCCGTTTATCCGCCATTTTTGACCACTTTACGCAGGTTGACAGCAGCACTACCCGCAGATTCGGAGGCACCGGCCTTGGTCTGGCCATCTGCAAACAGCTGGTAGGACTGATGGGGGGTGAAATAGGTGTTACGAGTGAAGAAGGGGTTGGATCCACGTTCTGGTTTAAAATGTGTCTCGAAAAACAGACACCGGCAACTCACAACTCCGATATCTACAAGGCTCTACAGCACCGGGGGCAAAGTTTGCTTACCAAAGAGCGGATTCTGGTGGTTGACGATAACGCAACCAACCGTATTTTGATGAAAAATATTCTAAGACATTGGGGATGTCGCTTTGAAGTTGCTGTAGACGGCCTGGATGGCTTGGAGATGCTGTATGAAGCGGCACAATCGGGGGACCCGTTCCGACTTGCCATACTTGACCAGGAAATGCCGGATATGGATGGCATGGAGCTCGGTCGGCGTATCAAAGGTGATCCTCTGCTGTCAACGACCTTATTGGTAATGCTGACATCAATCGGTCAGAGGGGGGATGCGGCAACACTGGAACAGATTGGCTTTGCCGGCTACCTGCACAAACCGGTGCGCCAGACTCAACTCTACGATTGCCTTGAGTTGGTTCTGGCGAGGGCTGTTGAAACAACAGATGACGAGTCAATCAATCCGCCACAGGGCATAATAACCAAGCATATTATTGCCGAGTCTGCTCGTACGGGGGTGCGAATCCTTCTGGTGGAGGACAACATTATAAACCAGAAAGTTGCCCAGCACATGCTGAAATCACTGGGTTACCGGGCAGATGTCGCCGCTGATGGGCAGGAGGCGGTTCGGGCTCTTGAAATGTTACACTACGATCTGGTTCTTATGGATTGCATGATGCCGGTTATGAACGGCTATGAGGCAACCGCCGTCATCCGTAACGCTTCCCCGGAAAGACTGGACAATAAGATCCCGATTATAGCAATGACGGCAAACGCACTGCAGGAGGAGCGAGACAAGTGTCTGGCATCCGGCATGAGTGATTACCTGTCCAAGCCTATCAAAAAGGTATTGCTGGCAGAATTGATTGAAAAATGGCTGGAGTTCAGCTCCGTACGGTCTGTTGATATCTCGGCACATAAGCACTGTGCTGGATAGAGGTTTCCTCAGGCACGGTTTCATCTTCCGTCACCAGTTCGTCGACTGCGGTCAGGGCTGAAGTTTTTGGGAGCGGGAACAGCACTTTGAATGTTGATCCTTTACCAGGGGTGCTTTCCACAAGCAGTGCGCCCGAATGTGTATTTATTATTCCCATAACCGCCGACATGCCAAGTCCGCGTCCGATAAATTTGGTGGTAAAGAACGGGTCGAGTATTCGACTGATAGTTTCCTCATCCATCCCGCACCCGTTATCGGCAACTTCCAAAAAGACAAAGTACCCCGGCTCCGGTTTTTCATTCAGCAGGCTGGCTGATAAAATTCTTTGATCGAAAATCTGCAGGCCGGTGGTAATTGTGATGCGGCCCGGTTGCTTGTCGATGGATTCAGTTGCGTTGATAATCAAGTTCATAACCAGCTGCTGAATTTGCCCCTTGTCCGCAAATATAGAAGGTAAATCAGCCAGGAGCCGAGATTCTGTTGTTATTGTGGCCAAATTGGCGCGATTAAGGATATCGGTATTTTCTCTTACCAGTTCATTCAGATCCAGTTCTGTTTTAGAAAAGAAGCCCTTGCCCGTGTATGCCAACAATAAACCGGTAAGTCTGGCCGCATGTTTGCCCGCACTAAGTCCGCTATCTATATATTTTCGAAGCGGTGATTCCGCTTCAAGTTTTAATGAGACCACCTCCATATTGCCAAGAATTGCCTGTAGCAGATTATTGAAGTCGTGGGCTATACCACCAGCCATAACTCCCA
>CAIYZD010000790.1 GCA_903930585.1 uncultured Geobacteraceae bacterium
CGGACTCGATCAGAGCCAGGTCGAGGATCTCGTTGATCAACTCCAGCAGATACCACCCGGCCTTGAGTATCTGGTCGATGCTGCGTTTCTGGGAGGGGGTCGGCAGTGGCGAACCTGACTCCATGAGTTGGGCAAAGCCGAGGATCGCGCCGAGCGGGGTACGCAGCTCATGGCTCATGCTGGAAAGGAAATCCGATTTGGCAAGATTGGCTTTTTCCGCCGCGTATTTGGCATTCTCCAGTTCTTGGTCAAGCTGTTTGCGTTCGGTGACGTCACGGGCAGCGACAAACACTCCTTGCAGCTTCCGGTCCCGGTCGTAGAATGTGGTCGCGTTTAAAGAAACCACCGTTTTATTGCCGTCCCTGGCGCTTGCCGTGAGCTCGTAGTTGGTGATCTTTTTTTCGTTCAGTACCTGTTTAATGCCGGTTTCGGCCCGGTCAGGATCGGTGAAATAGTTTTTAAACGGCGCGCCGATCAGCTCGTCGCGCGTGCAGCCGGTAAGGATCTCCATCTGCTTGTTGACGTCAGTGATAATACAGAATGGATCGGTGGTCATGATCGCGTCGATGTTGGATTCGATGAGCGAGCGCGTGTAGAACTGATGGTCGCGCAGGCGCTGGTCGAGCAACTTTTGTTCCGCCTCAAGCTGCTTGCGCGCGGTAATATCTTCCATGGCCAGAAGAATAATGTGCGAGCCGATATTTTTTCGGAAAATCTGCCGGGCATTGAGCAGGATAACTGTGCGGCCAATATTTTGAAAATTGTGATCGACTTCAAAACCGGTAACCACGGTGTTATGGGGGAGGATATCCTCGAAGAGTACCCGCAGTTCGGGGATATCCCATTGCCGGTTACCGAGATCGTAGATGAAGTTACCGATAGTTTCCTCGGGTGTCACTTTGAAGGTTTCATAGAAGCAGACGTTGGCGGTGATAATCTTCAGATCGGAATTTAAGACCAGCAGCGGTTTGTGCACGGTTTCAACAATGTTCTCGGCATATTCCCGGGCATCCTGGATTTCCGTTTCCAGCTGCCTGGCAACCGTGCCGTCAACTATTGAGGAAAGGATGGAGATATCCTTGTTCTCGATGGCGTCTACCGTGACGCTCTGACATTGGCCATGGATTACGGTTCCCTGTTTTCCGTTCAGTTTTATGTCGCATTTCTGCATCCCCCGTTTCTGTAACACGTTTTCCAGGTGCCGGGAAAAAACGGCTTTTCCGTCCGCATCGGCAATAAAACCGGCAAAGGGTTTACCGGTCAACTCTTGCTGTTCCCTTCCCAGAAGGTGCGCACCGGTAAGATTTACTTCCCGAATTATGCCGCGAGTATCAAAGGTGAAATAGCCGACAGGAGCAAAATCGTAGAGTTCCGAATACTTGTTGCGAGATACTTCAAGTTCTTCCTGGGCCCGGCGGAGCTCTTCGTTTTGCAGTTCCAGCTCGATCTGCTGCCCTTCAAGTTCCTCCTGGACCCGGCGGAGCTCGGTATTTTGCGACTCCATTTCAATCTGGTAGACCTCAACGTCGTGATTGGCTTTTTGTGTTTCGGTTTTTGGTGGTACCTGACGTTTCTTTACTGCCATGGTTTGACTCTTTTTTTGGTTCAAAGTTACTTGTGCTCAAAAACCCCCCTTTATGAAAAGGGGGAGGGGGGCTCATTGCCGGGCAATGCCGTATTTTCGCATCCGGGCGCGAAGGGTGCTGGCGTTGAGACCAAGGAGTACCGCTGCGCCATTTTTTCCTTCGATACGCCAACCGGTTTTGTGAAGCACCTGGAGGATATGATCATGTTCCAGTTCGACGAGGGCTTTAATATCCTGTTCAACCGGATCGGATGTCGTCAGGATCTTTGTGAACCGGTCCAGGACCTGTAGCTCGTTTCCCTGGCTGATGATTACCGCGCGCTCGATAATGCTTTCGAGCTCCCGCACGTTGCCGGGCCAGTGGTATTCCAGAAGGTTGTTCAATGTCCCGGCTGAGACGGTCTCTATCCTTTTTCCGATTTTCTTGTTGAATTTGGCAACAAAATGATTAACCAGCAAAGGGATGTCATCTTTGCGCTGCCGGAGTGGCGGCAGCGTGATTGGGAACACATTGAGCCGATAAAACAGATCTTCCCGGAACTTTCCGTTACGGATCGCTTCCTCCAGGTTCCGGTTGGTGGCCGCAATTATGCGCACATCGGTCTTGATAGTGCGGGGGTTGCCCAGACGCTCGAATTCACCGTCCTGAATGACACGGAGCAGCTTGCATTGCAAATCCATCGGTAATTCGCCGATTTCATCAAGAAATATGGTGGCGCCGTCGGCAAGTTCGAAGCGTCCGATCTGCCTGATATCCGAGCCGGTGTAAGCGCCCCTTTCCCGCCCGAAGAGTTCGCTCTCCACCAGTGCCGCCGGTAGAGTCGTGCAGTTGACCGTAATCAATGGCCTTCCCTTGCGGCTGCTGCTGCTATGGATGGCTCGTGCCACGACACCCTTACCGGTACCTGTTTCTCCAAGAAGAAGGACTGTTGCATTCATTGGGGCAACCTGCTCGATTTGAGAAAATACATGCGAGAGAATGGAGCTTTTACCAATAATCTCTCCGAAGTTGTAGTGCCTGGCAACCTCGTCCTGCAGATATATATTTTCGCTCTGGAGCCGCTCTTTCAGCTGTTTTATCTCCGCATTCGTTTTCAGCAGTTTCTTTTCCGTTAGTTTGTGTTCCTCAATTTCCTGTATGAGCTGTGCATTCGTTCTGCTCAGCTCATTCGTCCGCTCAAGAACCATTACCTCCAGGGTGTCGTGCGCCTGTTGCAGCTTGTCTTCCAGCTGTCTGCGGACCGTGTTGTCTACGATTGAAGTAAGAATATACTCAACGTTGTCTTCGCCGGAAACCGCTATGCTCTGAAGCTGAGCGTGGATGACGGAGCCGTCTGTGCCTTTGAGATTGATGGGGCATTTCAGCATGACCTTACGGTGTACAACCAGTGAGAGGTGATTTGAAAAAAGCTCCCTGTCGACAGCATCGGCAATAAAACGGGAAAAAAAGGTCTGTACCAGCAAGCCTCTTTCCAGGCCGATCAGTTGGGCGCCGGAAAGATTTGCCCTCCGTATGACCCCGTGCGTATCAAAGGTAAAATAGGCGACCGGCGCAAACTCATACAGTTTGGAAAAGGTGTCCCGCGTAAGCTCAAGCTCTGTCTGTGTCTGACGCAGCTCATCGTTTTGCATCTCCAGTTCGATCTGGTGAACCTGCAGTTCATGAAAATTTCGCTCGGTTCCACACTCCGGCGGGAGGTATCCTTCTTTTTGGACCTGAACAGTCAAGCGTTCTTCCGCATGACGACGCAAATCTGAAGCAAGCTCCGGCCGGTTTTTGTGTGAGTTTACCGTCATTGTTACCTCCTTACTCCTGATGAGAGATGAGCAATTTCCGCCCGCAGTTCCGCTTCCAGTTTTTTCGCTGCGGTGATGTTCGAAAAGGTGATCACCACTCCGGCAATCAGGTCTTCCATGGTGCGATACGGCATGATGCGAATCGAATACCAGCGGCCATCGGTTGTGGCAACCTGCCGTTCCGAAAAGACCAGCGTCCGGATTACCTCCTGCGCTTCATCCGCCATTTCGGGGTAGAGCAGGTTGCTGGTGATATCGGAGAGCGGCCGTCCCACATCCCCCGGGATCAGTTTGAAGAGTTTGTCCGCTCCGATGGTGAAACGCCGGATATGGAGCTGGTTGTCCAGAAACACGGTGACAATTTCCGTACTGTTGAGCAGGTTCCTCATGTCGTTGTTCACCCGCGCCAGTTCATTCATTTTGGACTGTTGCTCGGCATTAACCGTTTGCAGCTCTTCATTCAGGGATTGCATCTCTTCCCGCGAGGTGGTCAGCTCTTCGTTGGTGGACTGCAGTTCTTCGTTGGTGGACTGCAACTCTTCGTTGGTCGAGGTGAGTTCTTCCTGCGATGCCTGCATCTCCTCGCGGGTTGTCTGAAGCGCTTCGCGAGCTCCCAGGAGTTCCTTCTGCATTTCGAGAACGGTGACGCTGCCGGATGCCGCGGACTTGGAGCGTCTCGGCGCTTTCATTCTCAGGGGCGTTGCCACGTCGGTAAAGACGATCATCACCATCCCCCGGAGCGCCTCCGGCTCTTCAATCGCCTGGACCGAAATATCGACACATTGCGTACCGATGCCGGTTCCGACCTTTAGATCGGTGGCGGTGATCGCCTTCTTTTGCCGGAGCGCTTTCTGGAAGGCATTCCCCAGTTCAAAACGGAGCCCTTCATGGGCCATGGCGAAAATATTCCAGTTGGCTTTACCGGCTGCCGGCTCAAGATATTTGCCGGTCCGTCCGCTGATATAGAGGATGTCCCCTTTGTCGTTGGTCAGCACGGCAGAGGGAGAAAAATGTTGCAAGAGCAGTTGATCGGCAAGTGTCTGGAGACTTGGTGCAGGTTTCACCATCGGTAACTCCTTGGAAAACCCCGGCTGGGCGGGGATGAACGAGGCTGGAAATGCAATCGGTTCGGACGGAATCAGCGATTCACGCCGCCGGAAAAGTCTCGATTTGACGTTCAGAGGTGCGAAGAGATCAGTGAAGGAACTGACGGCTTCCGAACTCCCCAGGAACAGCACCCCGCCGGGATTCAGGCTGTAATGAAAAAGCGGCAGGAGTTTTTTCTGCAGTTCCGGTGTCAGATAGATCAAAAGATTGCGGCAGATCAGGATATCCAGCCTGGTAAAGGGGGGGTGCATGATGACGTTCTGCGTGGCAAAGGTCACCATCTCGCGAATCTCCTTGCCGATCCGGTAGCCGTTCTCTTCCTTGATGAAATAACGGCGCAGCCGTTCGGGAGAAACGTTCGCGGTAATGTTGGCCGGATACCTCCCCTGGCGGGCCTTGTCGATCGCATCTTTGTCCAGGTCGGTGGCAAAAACTTGCAGCGTGAAATTCTCTGCAGGTTTGATCTTATTCAGCGCCTCTTTGAAGATAATGGCGAGCGAATAGGCTTCTTCTCCGGTCGAACAGCCTGCTGACCAGGCTCGCAGGCTCCCTCCGTTTGGCCGGCTCCCTAAAAGTGCGGGCAGAACTTCTCCCCGGAACTGATCCCATGCCTCCTGATCACGGAAAAAGCTGGTTACACCGATCAGAAGTTCGTTGAAGAGGAGTTCCACTTCCTGCGGGTTTTCCTGCAGATAGCGGACATACGAGGCGATCCGGTTAATCTGGTGGATGCCCATGCGCCGCTCGATCCGCCGGTATACGGTGTTTTTCTTATAGAGCGAGAAGTCGTGGCCGGTCTTGGCCCGCAGGAGAATGAGGACTTTCTCCAGGGAGCTCTGATCCTTCTCCTCCGGAGACAATCCGCTCTTGGTGATGACAATGGCGTGCCGGAGGTAGTCGATGATTTTTCCGGGGAGATCCTCCACCGGAGCTATCAGGTCGGCTAATCCCGCCTCAATGGCGCTTCTGGGCATGCTGTCGAACTTGGCCGATGTCGGTTCCTGTACCAGCGCTACCCCTCCTTTTTCCTTGATTGCCCGCAGTCCCATGGTTCCGTCCGATCCCATGCCGGAGAGGATGATGCCGATACTCCCTTCCTGGCGGTCCTCAGCCAGGGAGTGGAGGAAATAATCGATCGGGAGCCGCAGGCCACGAGGGGCCGTCGGCTCGAACAGGTGCAGGACGCCATGTAAAATGGACATATCCTTGTTGGGAGGGATTACATAGACGCAATCCGCCTTGACTTTCATCCGGTCCTTGACCTGAAAAACCTCCATTGTAGTAGTGCGCTGTAGTAACTCCGCCATGATCCCCTTGTGCGTCGGGTCCAGATGCTGGACAATGACAAAAGCCATGCCGCACTGTTCAGGCACCCGACGCAAAAACTGTTCCAGTGCTTCCAGTCCTCCTGCGGAGGCGCCGATGCCGACAATAGGAAAGCGGATGGCTCCATGACTGGGCTGCGTACCGATCGAGGAACAAAGCGCTGTTTTTTTAACTATTTTCGTTGACTGAAGTTGTTTGTTCATATCTGGAGCATATATTAGTATTTCATTTAAAAATACTAAAATTCTTTGACACGGTTAAAATTACTTGCGCACGCTCCCTTCAAAACATCCCGTATCATGTTGAGGTTCCGCCAAATACTGAGGCCAATTGAATGACTTTCTGTCGGTTTCTGCTCACTTCTGTAACGTCAATAGCTTGTAATCATACCAGTAATCCGGGCTTCCCGGCCTTCTCCAGTCATTGGCAAACTATTTGCCTTACTAGGCGGTATGGTCCTGGTCATCCTCCCCAAAAATATTTTTGGAGGGGGGATTTATCTGTAACGATTTGATGTCGGTAAACGGCGTGATGAAGAGAATGGTGAACGAGGAAGATTAACTGAGTGTCAACAGTGGGTTAAAAAATTATTCGAAAGGAGGTTTTATGAAAAGATTTAAGGAACAGAAAATGTATTTCGTCTGTATGTTTATTCTGAGCGTTTTTATGGTTCTACCGGGATGCGGAGGCGTATTCGGAGGTGGGCATTGGAACAGAGTACTGAAATACATTGAGGTAACACCGCCGAACCAGAGTATTGCCAAGGGAACAACGCAACAGTATATGGCCACCGGTATCTACTCGGACGATTCGAAACAGGATCTGACGACATCCGTGAAGTGGACATCTTCCAACACGGCCGTTGCGACAGTCAGTAACGCGGCAGGGTCTAACGGACTGGCAACTTCAGTGACCGTAAGCCCGGTTACGATTACGGCAACCGATGTTGCTACGGGGAAATCAGGGTCTGTCACTCTGACCGTTACCGCGGCAACGCTCTCGTCCATAATAGTTACCCCGGTTACGCGGAGTGTCGCCAAGGGGACAACGCTGCCATTCAAGGCAACAGGAACATATTCAGACCTCTCGATACAGGATTTAACGTCATCCGTGACCTGGACTCCCATGGACGCGTCTGTTGTGAGTTTTGTCAATGCAGCGGGTTCTTATGGGGTCGCTAAAGCGTTAGCAGTGGGGAGCACCAGAATAACGGCCACTGATATTGCCACGGGAATAAATGATTTCACAACAATGACGGTAACCGGTGCAACACTCTTGTCCATCGGGATCACTCCAGTCAACCCGAGCATTGCAAAAGGAACACCGTTACAGTTCACCGCTTCTGGAATTAACTCGGACGGTTCACCTGTAGTGAAAACGACATCTGTGTCCTGGATCTCTTCAAATAACTCGGTAGCAACCATCGATCCTGCAACTGGATATGCCTCTACGTTAACGGTAGGGACCACGACAATTAGAGCTACCGATGCAGCTACGGGAATTACGGACGTCACTACATTGACCGTAACGGATGCAACGCTCTCATCTCTGGTCGTTACCCCGGTTACGCGGAGTATTGCCAAGGGAACAACGCTACAGTTCAAGGCTACGGGAATATATTCGGACCTTTCGACACAGGATGTGACGTCATCAGTGACCTGGTCTTCCTTGCCGCTGAATAATTCAGTTGCAAGTATCAGTAATGCGGCAGGCACCAATGGGCTGGCTTCTGCGTTAAACGTGGGGTCTCTCACGATCTCAGCCATTGATCCGACCACTAAAAGAACCGATTCCTCAACATTGACGGTAACTGCGGCAACACTATCATCCGTTGGGATCACACCGGTCAATCCGAGCATTGCCAAAGGAACATCGCTCCAGTTCACCGCCTCGGGGATAAACACGGACGGCTCGCCAATTGCTAAAACTTCAACCGTGACCTGGATTTCTTCGAACAAGGCTGTTGCAACCATCGACCCTGCAACGGGTTACGCAACTGCGTCAACCGTAGGGATCAGCACGATTACGGCTACCGATGTTGCCACGGGAAAAACGGATTCCACAACATTGACCGTAACAAGTGCAACGCTTTCGTCGCTGGTCGTTACCCCGGTGACGCGAACTATCACGAAGGGAACGACGCAACAGTTCAAGGCAACCGGAATATACACTGACAAATCGATACAGGATCTGACGGCATCCGTAACCTGGGCGCCCGTGCCGCTGAACACTCCCGTTGCGAGTATCAGCAATGCGGCAGGGACTAACGGAGTTCTCTCCGCCTTGGCAGTAGGCGGACCAATCACAATCACAGCTACCGATTCCGTCACGGGAATAACGGATTCCACAACATTGACGGTATCCGCTGTGACTCTGTCGTCCATAGGGATCACACCGGTCAATCCGAGTATTGCCAAAGGGACAACGCTTCAGTTTGCCGCCTCGGGGATAAACTCGGATGGTTCGCCTGTAGTGAAAACGTCATCAGTAACCTGGTTTTCCACTGACAAGAGCATCGCCAACATTGATCCTGTAACTGGCTTGGCCTCTGCGTTAACGGTAGGCACTACAACGATCTCGGCTACTGATGTGGCCACCGGAAAAACAGATTCCACGACATTGAAAGTAACCGCAGCAACACTTTCGTCCATAGTAGTCACTCCGGTCACGCGGAAAATTGCCAAGGGAACGACGCTGCAGTTCAAGGCGACAGGTATATACTCCGACCTCTCGACGATCGATCTGACGTCATCGGTAACCTGGTCGCCCGTGCCGCTGAATACTCCCGTTGCGAGTATCAGTAATGCAGCCGGCAGCTATGGGGTGGCCACTGCTTTAACGGTAGGCGGACCCGTTACAATTACAGCTACTGATTCAGCCACGGGAAAAACGGATTCCACGACATTGGAGGTAACTGCTGCAACACTCTCGTCCATAGCAATTACTCCGATCAATCCAAGTATCGCCAATGGAACGACACTGCAGTTTACCGCCTCGGGTATCAACTCGGACAACACGCCTGTGGTGAAGACATCATCCGTGACGTGGATTTCCTCTGCTCCGGCTGTTGCAAGTATTAACCCTGCAACCGGACTGGCTTCTTCCTTAACTGTCGGGACGACTACGATTACCGCTACCGATGCTGCTACTGGAAAGACAGATTTCACTACATTGAAAATAACTAATGTAACGCTTTCGTCCATAGTAGTCACCCCGGTGACGCGAAAAATTGCCAAGGGAACGACGCTGCAGTTCAAAGCCTCGGGTATTTACTCGGACCTCTCTATACAGGATATAACGGCATCGGTGACCTGGTCGCCGTCGCCGCTGAATACTCCCGTTGCGAGTATCAGTAATGCAGCTGGAACAAATGGGCTGGCTACTGCGCTGGCCGTGGGCGGACCCGTAACGATTACAGCTATTGATTCTGCCACTGGAATAACAAACTCAACAACATTGGAGGTAACTGCAGCAACACTTGCATCCCTGTCGGTTAGTCCTATCAATCCAAGTATTGCCAAAGGAACAACGCAACAGTTCACGGCGATGGGAATAAACTCGGACAACACAGTTATCGTGAAAACATCATCCGTGACCTGGATTTCCTCCACTCCGGCTGTTGCGAGCATTGACCCGGTAACCGGATTGGCCTCTGCGTTAACATTGGGGGCCACTACGATCACAGCTACCGATGTGGCCACGGGAAAAACAGACGTGACGACCTTGAAAGTAACCGCTGCAACCCTCTCGTCAATGGTGGTTACACCAGTTACACGGAAAATTGCCAAGGGAACAACGCTGCAGTTCAAGGCAACAGGGATATACTCCGACCTCTCGACACTGGATCTGACCGCATCCGTGACATGGGCAACAGTTCCGCCGATCTCGGCTGTTGCGAGTATCAGCAATGCGGCAGGCACCAATGGGGTGGCCACTGCCTTAACCGTAGGCGGACCCATCACTATCTCGGCTCTTGATGCGGCCACCGGCATAACAAATTCCACTACATTGGAGGTAACCGCTGCAACACTTTCGTCCCTGGCGATTACCCCGGTTAATCCAAGTATTGCCAAGGGAGCGACGCAACAGTTTACGGCGATGGGAATCAACTCGGATAACACGTCTGTCGTGAAGACGTTATCCGTGACCTGGATCTCCTCCACCCCGGCTGTTGCGAGTATCGACCCGGTAACCGGATTGGCTTCTGCGTTAACCTTGGGGGCTACTACAATTACAGCTACCGATGTGGCCACCGGAAAAACCGACATCACGACATTAACAATAACTGCGGCAACACTTACGTCAATAGCTGTCACCCCGGCTAATCCCGGTATTGCCAAGGGAACTGCCGCGCAGTTCAACGCTATGGGGACATACTCGGATCTCTCAACAAAGGATCTTACTTCATCCGTTACCTGGACGACTACTCCGCTTGTTTCAACTGTTGCAAGTATCAGTAATGCAGCAGGCTCTTACGGGGTAGCCACGGCGTTATCCGTGGGAAGCACAACTATTACAGCCATCGACCCGGCAACAGGAACAGCCGCATCCACGACATTGACCGTAACTGCGGCAACTCTCTCGTCCCTGTCCGTTACTCCGGTCAATCCAAGTATCGCAAAAGGACTGCTGTTGCAGTTTGTTGCTACAGGGAAAAACTCGGATAACACGTCTGTCGTAAAGACGTCATCCGTGACCTGGATTTCCTCAGATCTGGCAGTCGCGAGCATTGATCCTGCAACGGGACAGGCTACCGCGTTGACTTCAGGTACTGCAACAATCACGGCTACTGATGTGGCTACGGGGAAAGCAGACTCAACAAAACTTAAAGTAACTAATGCGACTCTCTCGTTCATAGAGGTATTGCCGCCGGATCAGGTCAACGGACCAGGAGAAACCCGGCAGTACGTTGCGTCGGGAACGTTCTCGGACAGCACCGTGCTGGATATATCGTCATCTGTGGTGTGGAGTTCCTCGAAAACGTCTGTTGCCACCATTAGTATTGCTCCCGATTCCATTGGGCTGGCAACAACAGTCGCTGCGGGTGCAACCACTATTAAGGCCATTGATCCGATTACACAGATATCAGCACAAACATCGCTGATAGTGACCATTGCGCCAAACCTTAACTCAGCAAAAACATTCGGGGTCATCGCTTCTGCCAAGATTTCCGGAGGCGCCGTAGGGACAAATGTTACAGGGAATATCGGCATAGCGACTAAAACGCTGACGTCGATTACCGACTTTGTCGGCGGCGGGCCACCTGCGACTCCGGGAACCGTTATCGGGACAATTTACGCTTCCGATGCTCCTACAGCCGGCAATACCATTTCGAGCACGGCCAGAGCCGACGTAGGCACCGCATATCAGGCAGCCAAAACGACGGGAGCCGCGCCCGGATTTGTCACGGTGTCAGGTAATCTTGTAACCATGGGAGTCGGGGGAAGTTCGACTTTCCTCCCTGGCGTGTATCATTCCACGTCCACTCTTTCGATCAGTGGGGCACCTATCACACTCGACCCGCAGGGAGACAAAAATGCGGTCTGGATCTTCGATATGGATTCCACTTTGACCACGACGGGCGGCGGGAATATCATCCTGATCGCTCCCGCCCAGGCGAAAAACGTTTTTTGGCGGGTTGGCAGCTCGGCAACACTCGGAGCAGCCATCTTTAAGGGAACTATATTGTCAGATACCAGTATCTCGCTGACCACTCAAGCCATAGCGGTTGAGGGGAGACTGTTGGCTTCGTCTGTAAACGATGGTGCGGTTACGTTCAGTTCACATGCTCATACCGTTGTCGTGCCTGCTCCGTAAGGCAGGAGCTGAACGATTGAAAAAGGGGAGACAGACTACACAGACTCATTTCAGTCTGTCTCCCTCCCTACAGCAACTAAAAAGGGAGCATACGATGAAAACAACGTATTCAAACGATACAAGGAGGTTTATATGAAAAAAATATTTTCACTGATTACCGTCATAAAAAAGATGGTGCCGCTGTTGTTACTGTCGGTATTTCTCCTTCCCATGGCTGCCCGTGCCGAGATAAAAGCGGGAAGTGTTGAGCTGAGTCCGTTCGTTGGGTACAATTTTTTCCAGTCAAGGCAGAATCTGAAAGACCGGCCTGTTTTCGGCGGACGTCTCGGCTACAATTTTACCGATCACTTCGGTATAGAGGGGGCCGGGGCATACACTAAAAGCAGAGTCGATGATTCATCACAACCACCTGGC
>CAIYZD010000791.1 GCA_903930585.1 uncultured Geobacteraceae bacterium
CTTTCATAAAATTTCCTGATGTAGTTGTGTCATGTGAGGGGCAGCTAAGGTGCGGCGGATTATTTCGGCCTGTTCGACAGCTGCTCCCTGTTGGGCTGATCGTATAATTAAGGCTCGCTGAGAGGCCTGTTGGTACTCGTCCTGATGATGATGAAAAAAAATAATTCTATCGATGAGTTCTTCTTTATTAGTGATTAGGTAACCAGCCCCCGCACTCTCAAGTAAGTTACGCGCATCACTAAAATCGCTCATATAGGGACCGAAGAAAGGTGGTATTCCCCAAATAACCGGCTCCATAATGTTGTGACCGCCGCGTGGAACCAAACTGCCCCCGCAAAAAACATAGGTGGCTACTGCGTAAAGTCTAGCGAGTTCGCCCATCCTATCAATAACTATAATACGAGCTGTTCGCTGGCCGGCTGAAACTTGGCTGAATGTTTGGAAAGAAACGTCTTTACTCTGCCAGTCCGCTTTGATCTGGTCAAGACGGGAAAAATGTCTTGGCGCGACAATCAGCACAAGATCAGGCATGGTTGCCGTCAGGGCCTCATGGACGGCGAGCATAATCTCTTCCTCTCCCGTATGGGTGCTGCCTGCCAACAATATCGGCTGATCTCGGTCCAGTCCGAGCATCTCTTGATAATGCAGGGCAACTGACTCTCGCTTCGAAACCCCGGACGGTCTTGGCCGGCAATTCTGGCACTCAACTAACGACTCAATCTGGAGGTCGTATTTGGCATTTCCGTGTACTTCAATCTTGGTCGAATCAAAGCCCAAAGCAAGGTAGCGTTCACGGTCGATATCCTGAATGACTGAAGCCGAGTCGAAACAGCGTACGACCTGCCCCATGAAGCCTCTAAACTTCTGATACCTGCGAAAGGCCCTCTCCGACAGGCGGCCATTTAACAGGAGGGTCTTAACTCCACGGGCTTTTGCCAAGCGAAGCATATTCGGCCATAGCTCAGTCTCCAGGCAGACATAGATGGATGGATTGAGCTTTCTTATGAAACGCTCAACCACCCATGGCAGATCAATGGGCGCGTACAGGCAAAGGGCGGTATGCTTCAACTGCCTTTTGGCGGCGGCGAGGCCTTGTTCAGTGACGGTGGTAACGATGATGTCAGCCTGGACTCCAATTTGTTGGAGTGCGGAGATCAGTGCCTTAGCAGCTTGGACTTCACCAACGGAGGCGGCATGGAACCATATGCGATTTTTGTGGCCCCTGACATACAAGGGGTTAAAAAGGCCAAATCGTTGTCGAAGATTGCTGAAAGGTCTCCCTGTGAGCAAGCAAAACGGCACATAAAAAGGTGTGGCGCCAATAACCAGCAGCCAGCCTATCACGGTATAAAATCGGTAATACAAAAGTGCCCCGGCGCCTTAAGTACCTATTTAAGAGGACTCGTATAAAGTTATGCTCTACAGCCCTTCTAATGATCACTATCAAAAAGAAGATCAGAAAAACTTAACAAGTTAAACTGGAAATATGGGATTCGTCAACCTGAAATAATTGCGATCGGTCCTTGTTAGTAGGCAATATATGAAGCGTTTCAAATCCATTTTTCAGATA
>CAIYZD010000792.1 GCA_903930585.1 uncultured Geobacteraceae bacterium
ATGCCGCTGCAACCAACTACAACAACGCCCTGGCGCTGATACCGGGATGTCTGTTCGGCTATCTGCTCAGATTCAAACCGGTGCCGACGTTTAGTGCGGAAAAGACCAAATAACAGGAGCGATTTGTGGACGCCAGTAAACGACAATTTATCGGGATCAGCCTTGGCGGGCTTGCCGCATTAGCTGTAGCAGGAATTGCTTCAGTTACCTACTCACTATTCCGCTATTATCTGATTCCGAAACCGGACAGCGACAGTAAAGGCAAAATCACGATACCACTCGGCGATATTGGCGCCGGAAACGCAAAATTTTTTGAATACAACGGATCTGCTGCGGTAGTAGTAACAAAACCGGATGGTAGCGTCGTAGCCCTCTCTGCGGTATGTCCTCACCTTGGTTGCATCGTTCAGTGGGAAAAGGACCGGCAGGATTTTCTCTGCCCCTGCCACGCAGGCTATTTTACCCCCGACGGCGAAGTCGTCTCCGGACCACCCCCCAGAGCGTTGGAGAAACTACCCTTCAGCATTGCCAACGGCACAGTCATCATAGGCTAAAGAAAAGGCACGAATTGCTTGATATATTGAAACAAATTTACTACTGGCTTGACGTTCGACTCGGTACTCACGGATTAATCAACGAACAACGAACCGGATATCTTCTGCCACGCAACATCAACGTCTGGTACTCGCTCGGCAGCGTTCTTCTGGTTATCTTTACCCTGCAGGTTATTACCGGTCTGCTGCTCATGCTCTATTACGTCCCTGATGCCGATGAAGCCTTTGCCAGTGTTTCCTTTATCATGAACGAAATTCCGCTTGGACGTCTGGTTCGGTTATTTCACGCCGTCGGCTCCAGCATGATGATTACGGTGCTGCTGCTGCACATGCTTTCGGTACTGTTTATGGGGAGCTATAAAAGCCCCCGGGAAATCCATTGGCTCACCGGTTTCATCCTCTTTCTTCTGTCTATGGGCATATCCCTTACCGGTTACCTGCTCCCGTGGAATCAGCTTTCCTATTGGGCAACCACCATAGCCACCGACTGCGCCAACTCAGTTCCGGTCATCGGTAGCTATCTGGTCGAATTGCTTCGCGGCGGCAAGCAGGTCGGTTACCAGACGCTCGGGCGCTTCTATACCCTGCACGTCGGTCTGCTCCCGTTGATCATCACCATCCTGATCGGCAGTCACCTCTTCCTCGTCAAGCGGACCGGAGTTTCCACCCCACCTTTTGGCCTTGAGGATACAAGCAACAAATGGAAAAGCGACGCATGCGTTCACGAAGAGCATCCTGGCGGTATCCCGTTTTTCCCTAACTTCCTTCTACAGGACCTGATCTCAATTTCACTCTACCTCGCCTGTTTCATGGGCCTGGTATTTTTCATGCCGAATCTGTTCATACCATCAACCTCATACCTGCCGGCCAACCCATTGGTCACTCCAGCTCATATAAAACCGGAATGGTTCTTCCTCGCCAACTATCAGACACTGAAACTCTTTCCAAGCGAAATCATCGGACTCACCGTACAGGCGGTTGCCATTTCTTTTCTGGCGCTACTGCCGTTTATCGACCGGGGTTCTGAAAAACACCCGCTCAAGCGGCCGCAGTTCACATTCTTTGCCGTTGCCGGCATTTTACTCTGGATAAGTCTTACCGCATGGGGTCACTACTCATGAAAATGCATACGGGCTTAGCCTTGCTACTGACACTTATCGTACTGTTTCCGCAACTGGCCGGCGCAGCCGGACAACCGGTAACTGCCTGCATCCAGTGTCATTCGACACTGCCGGAAAAGTTCAGCAGCCCGGTCAAGCTCTGGCAGACCAGCATCCATGCTGAGCATAGCATCGGCTGCAACGCCTGTCATGGTGGCGATCCAATGGACCCCGCCCAGTCAATGAACCCCGCCAGAGGTTTTCGCGGTGTTCCCGATTCCTTGACGACACCCACTCTCTGTGGCGGCTGCCACATGGGGATTGCCAAACACTATATGAACAGTGCCCATGGCAGAGCTCTCGGTAACGGCGGTCCCACCTGCGTCAGTTGCCACGGCAGCCACGACATAAAAAGAGCGTCGCTGGCCCTTATCAGCAAAAAGTACTGTTCATCATGCCACACCTTTGAAAAAGCCCGCCTGATCAGAAGTGCGATGTCGAGGCGGGATACCATGCTCATGGCTATCGAAAAAAAAATCAAACTACTGAAGATCCAGGGTGTAGAAACCGACCCG
>CAIYZD010000793.1 GCA_903930585.1 uncultured Geobacteraceae bacterium
ATGATGGCTAAGTCCTTGATTTTATTGGAGCGGGAAACGGGATTCGGACCCGCGACCTTCAGCTTGGGAAGCTGACACTCTACCACTGAGTTATTCCCGCATCTAACTTCTAAAACAACGCGTTTTACTACTTTGTTTTTACTCATCGAGCTCAATTTTAATTTCTAGAATCTATCTGATATACCGGTCCGTAGTCAATAGAAAAATAGCATTACAATCGAAACTATCGGGAGCGAAGTCTTATTCAGCAGGAGCTTTCGATGCAGTTTTAAGAATATTCTCAGCTTCTTGCGGCTTCATTTTATCAATCTGTGATTGACTGTAGCCAAGGGTGCTGAGGTTTTTTTTGTCCTGAATGGTGATCATAAATTTCACGCTCGCCATCTTTGAACAACCGGCACGAACACCAGACACCTCCAAACCCTCCGGCTCGGCACATTTGAAAACTGACGGCAGGTTAGAGACCGTGTCCGCATCGAACAGATCAGAATCACAGATAAAATCATGCGTGCCTTTGCGGCCTGAAGACGCCCCCCAGGCAACATCAAGCATCTGAGACATGTTTTCTATCGCTTTGATGATCATTATATGCCCTCTCGCACCACTATAATCAGTTTACCACAACATACAATCGTATCTGAACAAGAAAGTAATGCGAACAAGTTCCGCCGTTGACAACCGCCTGGACACTGCATTCCCACCTGACATTCTGCCGATAGTGTGCTATTAGCTATGCAAACAGGCGGCAACCTACCATCCGCCAAAACCTAAGATACCAAGGAGATATGTATGACTAAAACTGAATTCGTCTCAAAAGTTGCCGAGGAGTTGGAAGTGCCAAAAACGGTTGCAGCTGAAACGGTTGACGCGTTTTTGAAGGTAACAACGGACTTATTGAAAGCAGGTGACAAAATCACTTTTCCCGGTTTTGGCACCTTTGGAGTTTCACAACGGGCCGCACGCAAGGGACGCAACCCGCAAACCGGCGCCGAGTTGAACATTGCGGCATCCAAGAGTGGCAAGTTTTCCGCAGGAAAAAACCTGAAGAACCTGTAACCGGTTCGTTACCGGCCACGAGCAGAGTAACCCGCTTCAATTGAGGCGGGTTACTCTGCTCGTATGACGCATGTACTTTGTGCGCAACGTCAGATCCTGGACAATTACTCTATTATTGTCTGTTCCCGGTTCAATCGGCTGGACAAACCGATTCCGAGTTTGCTAATGTACGTAAACTCCATTCCTATGAAAACGTTTATGACAACGCATATCATACGTTTGATAGTCATCGTTCTTTGTCTCTGCGCAGATACGGTGCGTGGCGTAAAGGCCGAGGACACCCTGGAACTGTACACGTTATGGCTGGAGCAGGCCGTCTCCGCCGGACACGCCTCCAAACCGCTTTCCCAAACCCCCGAAAACATGACGGTGATCTCTAACCGTCCGATCGAGCTGTTCTTCTCCGGTCACAACCTGTTCAACAATTCGCAATTCACGAGTCAGATCTTTCCCACTCCCGGCCGCTGGTTCGAGGGTGGGCTGAAGATGAGGTTCCGATGCGACTTCCGATCTTCATCATAACCGGCCTGATGCTGATCATCCCCTGTCTGGCCGGGGCCTATGACGTGCTGGTGGTGCTGGACCAGCGCAGCCCCACCTACGACACCATCCTGCAGGGATTCCGGTCGGCCCGTACGTTCAAGGAACGTATCGTCGTCATGCAGGACAACGCCGAAAATGACCTGACCAGAATCATCCGTGAAGATCATCCTGTCCTGGTTCTTGCCATCGGGGGGAGGGCTCTGCTCGAAGCCCGCAAGTTGAGTCAAATCCCAGTGGTCTCAGTCTTTTCCTATGCCATACAGCAAACCGGCCAGCCAACCAATATGGTCCAAATAAAGATGTTTGTGCCGGCTGAAAGGTTTGCCGCCGTTTTCCGCACCCTGGGAGCCAAACGGGTTGGCACGGTTCTTACTCCCATGAGTTCAGGATTTGCCGCCGAAGCCACGGAGGCCTTCCACAAGACAGGTATCCGGCTGGTTGTCCGCGAGGCGATGAAACCGGGAAACGTGCCGAAACAGCTGGAAACGCTCAAAAGTTCGGTGGACGCCCTCTGGTTGCTCCCCGACCCGGCCATTGTCACCTGTGAATCCGTCGATGCATTTGCTCTGTTCTCGTTGCAGCATCGCATCCCCTGGATCTCCTTCAGCGATGCCCACCTCAAAAAAGGAGCGGTGGCCGCCTTCTGCATCGATACATTCGACCTGGGGCGTCAAGCCGCCGAGACGGTCGCCAGCATCATGACAGGAACCATAACGGCCAACCTTGAAGATACCAACCCGCGAAATCCGAAACTCCGTTTCAACCGCTCAGTGCTGGAGCACCTCGGGCTCCCCGTCGATAAGTTCAGGCAACCGGGCGAAAACGCGGTGGAATAAGCATGCCATTTCTCCAGAGACTCGGCAGTTTCAGGTACAGTTTCCGTTTCAGGCTCTTCATCATCTTTACGCTGGGCACGACGCTGACAACCTTTTTCCTTACTGCAACATACATCATACGGGGAAAAAATGAGATTCGCGAACATACCACGGAACGGGCACGGCTCCTGTTGACGGTCCTGGCCGACAACGCCCGGTTGCCGCTTTTCGGTAATGACCGCGCCATGCTTCAAAGACTCGCGGAGGAAACGGCCCAGCAACCCGACGTGACAGGAGTTCAAATAAACAACAGCGACGGCGTAGTCATGGCGGATATTCATCATGGGGCCATCGTTTCCGGGATGATCTCCGAGTCGTTGAAAATCACTTCACATGTCGAAGAAACTCCTCACCTGCTTGCCATGACTGAGGACAAAGATCCCATTCCTCTCGGTGAGGTACGGGTATCGCTCGACACATCCCGGCTGGATAGTTCCATTCGCCAAATGGCCGCATCGATCACCCTTTATGCCACCACATTCTGGCTGATCGTCATAACGATCAGCTATCTTGGCCTTAACCGTCTGAGCCTGTCCTACCGAAAACTAATGGAAGGGCTTGCCACAATGCGTGCCGGTAACCTTGAGACACGCATTCCCGTGGATGGGAACGATGAACCGAGCCAGGCAACCCGGTCAGTGAATGAACTGGCCGAAGCTTTGCAACAGCGCGAAGCGGATAACAAGCTGCTGCAGGAGAAATTGATCAACGCCATGCGTATCCAGGTGCAGGAAGAAAAACAGCAGATTATGGCCAAGCTGATCCAGACAAACCGTATGACATCACTTGGACTGCTCGTCTCCAGCATGGCTCACGAGATCAGCAACCCCAATGGGGCCATCAGGTTGGACGGTAATTTCCTGGGTAATATGCTTCGTGACATGCTGCCACACATCGAAGACATTACCCGCGAAGATTCCGATTTCACCATTTCCGGTATGCGTATCGACGATCTCCGCGAAGAACTCTTTCGCGCTCATAAAAACATCATCCGCAGTACTGATCGCATTGAATCCGTTATCAAAGACCTGCGCGCCTACAGCCTGGGCGCCAATACCCCGCATGCTCGGGATATTGATATGAATCGGGTCGTGAGAGGAGCCCTGACCATAATCCGGGCCCACGGCCATGTTACACATTCAACCATTAGAGAAGATCTCTCGCCTGAACTTCCAACTATCCATGGCAGCCACCACCAGTTGGAACAGCTTGTCGTCAACCTACTCCTGAATGCGCTCCAGTCACTACCGGTTCAAGGGGGAAAGGTGACTATCTGCACCAATTCCGCCCCGGAAACCAACGAGATACTTATTCACATCAGTGATACCGGTGTCGGAATACCACCTGAAGATAGGGCGCGTCTTTATGAGCCGTTCTTTTCAACCCGCTTTGAATCGGGCGGCAGTGGGCTGGGACTCTACATTTCCAACTTCATTATCGGTGAACATGGCGGTCGCCTGGAATTCGAGTCCGAAGTCGGCGTCGGCACCACTGTCGTAATGCATCTGCCACTCCCGCTCCCGGATCATTCCGTATAACCACCAGGAGGCCAGAGCAGAGTCTTTGCCACGGATGATGTGTCAGAGAGGAGTTTTGATCGTACGGGTTTGCACAGGCGTTACCGGTTTTGCTCCCTCCGGCTCTATTGACTGTTCCATCTGGAACGGAAGTCGTCCATGTTCATCGCCAAGCTTGGGTGATTCCTCGATTATATGCCATTTTTTACCGGTCCGAGTTACCGGGGGGGGCGACGACGCTTCCGGATCAGGGGGGGCTTGTTTGGAGATAAAAAAGGTGCATCCGCAGAGAATTAAAAAGAGTATTGCAAGGATTACCTGACGGGTTACTTTCATGATTGGACTCCTGTCTAGTTAGGTTACTTGTCTGCGGCAGGAACAAACGCGAGTTCCCGGCACTGGCCGACCGAACCCGGGACGCAAACCATTCCATCCTTCCAGATAGCGCCATCAAGGATGGCACGCTCAAGATGTGCCCCCTTCATACCACTCTGCCGCAAGTTGGACATTTTCAAGTTCGCATCAGTCAAGTCGGCCCGTTCGAGGTCGGATTCTCCCAAATCGGCTCGTTCCAGATCGGCATGTTTCAGATCTATCCCCTTCAGATTGCACTTGCCCAGATTGATCCCGACAAGCTTAAGACCGCTCAAATTCTTGCCTGACAAGTCGCGCGTTGTTTTAAGGATATTCAGTACCTGTTTGATGGTCAGTTTTTCTCCGGGAATCGTTTCCACACTCATTTCTTCGTGCTTTTTAGCGGAGCTTTTTCTACGCTTCTTCGCTCCCTTTCCCCCTGCGTCTTCAGGCGAAATATCCGCAGACGATATAACAGGAACGGCTCTCGCATCCGCAACAACCATTGAATCTGCATTGTCAATCTGAGCGCAGGACAAGGAAATTCCAGCCAGAGTGAATACCGCTACAATGGCTGAAATATATAGTGCAGTTTTGAAAAATGTCATCCTAATCATCCTAATCATCCCTCATCCTGCACCCTAAAACCTGTTCACCGGCATTACCGGCCATGACCGCGATCTTCATCTTTATTTTCCCCCTGCCCACGACCATGCTTCGATTCCTGCGGCTCCCCCCTGTCCGGGGATTTCCGTTCGAGGTCGCGCAACCGGGGATCCTGCTGTTCATGCTGCCCGCCACCAGGCTGCGGCTGCGGCCCCTGCCCCCTTGTTTCATGACCACGCTGTTGGGGCGGGGTGTGGCCAGGAGCCGGGCTCTGGGCATATTCGCCTCCCCGTTGCGGCGGCTGCGAGTGCGGATCTGCCGGTGCGCCAAGCTGACGCGGCAGAGAGCCGTGGGTATCCTGTTGCCCCGGATGCCTCGTCTGTGGCTCTGTTTTGTTCTCATACTGAGCCGGTGCGGGTGCGCTCTGTCCTCCCTGCTGTTTCAAATGCTGGCGAACAACCTTGTCACGCGGCTGATAGCGATATTGCTGGGTATGAAGCGAATGCTGCTGTTCTGCCCGGGGATATCTCTCTTCCGAATACTCACGCTGGTAAGCAGGCAGCGGAGCACGCCCCGGAGCTGTTTTGCGATTCCATTTGTCCCACCCGCCTCGACGTTGTTCCCATCCTTTACCCCAATGCTGACCCCAGCGAGGCGGTGCTTTTGACGACCATCCGCTGAAGTACGCAGGAGGCTGCCGATAGTAGCGCACCGGGATACGCAGAATAAACAGCGGTACGACTTCAGGCTCTACCATCCCCCAGGGGCCGTTGTACCAGGAACTGGCGTACCAGGTGTCGTTCTGATAGACCCAATACATACCGTCATAAAAGAAATAGTTACCATCCACCTGGGGAGCGTAGTAGACCGGATAGCCCGGAACGGGAGCCAATTCCGGGTACACCGGCAGATTTATGCCGATGCTCAAGTTGGGAAGCCCGATACCTATGCTTATCTGAGCTGCGGCGGAATTAGCAAAAACGGCTAAAATCCAGAGTACAATCAATCCAAAGCGTATTTTTTTCATCAACAGCCTCCATTTTGATAAACAACTTCGTCGATCAGATAACCGGACTCCTAGCGTTCATGTTTGTCGTGTTTGTCATGGTCGTTCCTGCGGCCGTTATCCTCATGATGTTTTTTCTCTTTTTTATAATGCTTACCGGGCTTTTTCTTTTCCATATACACCCGGCGATCTCTTTCCACATAGTAGGGGCGTCCCCTGTCGTTCTGGATATAGACGTTCGGCGGCGCCGGCTGATAATCGCTGATGCGGAAATTCACATTTGGAGAAGCTATTTCCGCAGAAAATGCGGCATTGGCTTCATTGAGGCCGAACGTAATTGAGAATACGGCCATGGCCAGCAGGGAAAGAACGGATTTTGCGTTCATTACAACTCCTTTTTCAACAGTGATCACATTTGGAAAGCGTATACCATCCCGTGCCTCAAAGAGACTGAAACCCGATTCCGAATCTGCCGCCACATCCCGTCATAAACATGAGCATGAATAGCGCGGACAGAGCAAATACCATAACCCACAGATTGATGTTTACATTTACACACATGGAGTTACTCCCTTTTTCAAACAAGTTAAAACCCTGAAGCCCGCAACCGTATAGTGGCTGCGGGCTTCAGGGTTTCGATCACGCGCAAAACTGCGTATCTACTCTTCGACGACCTCGACAAGCACTCTCATGTTGGCGAGAGCCGCCGCCGAGAGTTTGTCTGCAGGTACCGCTTCGTACACTGCGGGGTGAGCCTCACCGTATCCAATCGTGGTGATCCGGTTTCCATCAATACCACCGGTTTTCACGAGGTAATCCTTAACCGCAACTGCTCTTCGTTCGCTCAGTTTCTGATTATATTCCGGAGTACCGGACGCTGAGGTATACCCTGAAACAAGAATTTTCATTTTAGGGTCGGTTTTCATAGTCTTGGTATTATTGTTCAGAATTGTTTTGCCGTTTTCGCTGATCACGGCACTGTTGTAGTCAAAATGCGAATTCTGAAGCGTGGCCAGCACCGCAACAACCTTGGGAGTCGCAAATGCGGTAAAGTTCCACACGTAGATACCTGGCAACGCATTGCCGGCCATGTCTTTGGCTCCGGTTGTAACGGTTGCAGTATACGATTTGCCTTTTTCAAGATCTTTCGCTGAGGCAAAAGTCGCATTTGAGCCAACTGATGTTACCTTGCCCGCAACAGGCACAGATCCCTGTTTTACGGTAAATGTTGATGCTGTAAGCGTTGCCGGATCCATCGCCTTGCTGAAGGCAACATTAATTCTCTGTTTGACAGGAGCAGCAGTGGCGCCATTAACAGGAGACGTAAAAACAACTGTCGGAGCGGTGGTATCTGCCGCCAGACCGGTGGTGAACTCCCACATATAGTTATTTGCCAGGGCATTGCCTGCCGTGTCTCTGGCTCCGGTTGAAACCGTAGCGGTGTAGAGTGTGCCCTTCTCAAAATCGTGTGCCGGGGCAAAGGTTGCCGTTGAGGCCTCTGACGTTACCGTTCCGGCAACGGGCTCCCTTCCCTTTTTTACGGCAAAGGTTGTTACGTCAAGCGTCTTCGTATCCATTTCCTTACTGAATGCTGCGTTGACTTTATGGTTGACCGGCACAGCCGTGGCGCCGTTGTCCGGAGCGGTGAATGTAACTGTCGGGGCGGTGGTATCCGAGATCTCTACGGTATTGGAGGCACGCGGGGCATTTGATACAACCGCAGCCTCATGCTTCTTACCGCCAAACGCAAAGACAATTCCGAACGTGGCTTCAATATTACTGATCTGCTCATCAACAATCAGATTGTCCCTGACATCGACTCTCAGTGCGAAGTTGTCGCCCAGCCAGTATTTCGCTCCTACACCAAAATCGACAGCAGACATGTTCTTATTATTGATCTTCGGACTATAGTTGATGGCTCCGTATCCGGCCGTGATAAATGGATTGAATTTCCCTTCGGTCATAAAGTGGTAGAGAAGGTCCAGATGGTACGTGGTAATTTTTACGCCATCAATGGGGCTGGTGAACTCCCCTTCCCTGTTCATTGGCTTTGATGAATCGTCAACTCTGCTTTTAGTAAATGCCCCGGCAGCCTCTATACCGAAGTGATCGGTAAAATTGTAGCCGAGACGTCCGCCAAAGACGGGCCGGTCTTTCAGGTTCTGCCTTGATTCAAAAAAATTGTACCCAGCGAACGGACTCAGTTCAACACTTCCCGCCTTTATTTCAGCGCGGGCAGCCATGGGAAGGAGAAATACCGACAGTAACAACAGCGGCACCATCTTTTTAATGACGGTAATCAGTGGAAATGTTTTTTTCATATAAACCTCCTTGTATCGTTTGAATACGTTATTTTCATCGTATGTTCCCTCTTTTTTGATGGAGGAGGGAAAGGGGAGGCAGCCTGAATGAGGACAAGGTAGCCTGTCTCCTCTTTTCCTGTCCTAATTTCACATTGAATACCTAATGCCTTACGGTGCGGTAATAGTATTGGCGATTAATGTAACATTGGTCTCTGCCAACGCCCTGCCGTTCACCAGCGTTGCTCCATTTTTGAAAACAATAGCTTTTGTCACCAATAAAATTCCCTTAAAGGCGGTCGAAGTGTCAAGAGTCACACCTGTGGGGCCGCCGACCTGCCAGAAGACGTTCTTGGCCTGTGCACCACCGAGCAGGGTAACAGAGGCGCCGGGGTTCATGGTAATGTCTCCCGATATCTGGAAGATCCAGACGTCATTTGCGCCACCCGAGAGAGTAACAGTGCTGGCAGCATCTACTGAAACGCCGGTGCTCCATTTGTAGAGGCCTGGAGGGATTGTCTTCCCGCTGAGATTACCTCCGTACAGCTCGGTAGCATCAGGCGTTGCCCGTCCGGCGGCATCCAGATACGCTGTCCTCAAGTCGCTTATAGCAGCAGTCATTTTCGCTGGGGTAGGCGCAGTATAGTTGGCTGCATAAACTTTCCCGGTAACCAGAGGAGATGTAGAAAATGTATTCGTGCTATCCATTGCTAACGCGAATCCCGTTATGGCAGTTGAATCGATTGGACTGACACCGATATCTCCAGTAATAGCGGTGACTCCGGTGCTTGTGATTCCGGTTTTTGTCAGGATCACAAAATCTCCCGCAGTTCCAAGGTTTACCGGCGCCGGACCGAGAGGTAGCGTTGCAACTGTTGTAAAAGTCCACACTTTGTCAACGAATAGTGCGTTACCGGCCAAATCCTTGGCCCCGCTAGTAATTGTGGCGATATAGGGGGTGTTGGATGCGAGCAGACTGTCCGGACTGAAGGTCGCAACAAAGCCAACATAGGTCACCGTTCCAGCAACAGGCGTACCCCCTTGCGTTAAGGTAAAGTTGGCGGAGGTGATCGTTAATGGGTCCATCGCCTCGCTAAAGGTAGCCAAGACTTTCTTACTGATAGCTATCCCTGTGGCAAGATTCACAGGATCTGTCAATGTCACGGTAGGTCTGGTGGTGTCCGGTGCCGCCCCGGTTGTAAAGGTCCAAACTTTATTAACTAACAGTGCGTTGCCAGCAAGGTCCTTGGCCCCGGTGGTAATCGTGGCGGTGTAGAGGGTAGACCCTGTGAGATCCGCATTCGGCTTAAAGGTCGCCGTTACGCCGGAGTAGGTTACCGCGCCCGCAACCGGCGCCCCCCCTTGTGTCAAGGTAAAGGTGACTGTGGTGATCGTCAATGGGTCCATCGCCTCGCTGAAGGTGGCTGACATGTTACTGTTGAGCGCCACACCCGTGGCGAGATCCGCAGGTACTGTGAGAATCACGATCGGTCTGGTGGTGTCCGGTGCCGCCCCGGTTGTAAAGGTCCAAACTTTGTCAAGCAACAGTGCGTTGCCGGCAAGGTCCCTGGCCCCGGTGGTAATCGTGGCGGTATAAACGGTAGATCCCGTGAGATCCGCATTCGGTTTAAAGGTCGCCGTTACGCCGGAGTAGGTCACCGCGCCCGCAACCGGCGTACCCCCTTGCGTCAAGGTAAAGGTGACCGTGGTGATCGTCAATGGATCCATCGCCTCGCTGAAGGTGGCTGACATGTTACTGTTGAGCGCCACACCCGTGGCATTATTGACCGGGATGGTGGAACTCACGGTAGGTCTGGTGGTGTCCGGCGCCGCACCAGTGGTAAAGGTCCATGCATAGTCCACCGCCAGGCTGTTGCCGGCCAGGTCCTTTGCCCCGGTGGTAATCGTGGCGGTATAGAGGGTAGACCCCGTGAGATACGCATTCGGGATAAAAATTGCCGTTACGCCGGAGTAGGTCACCGCGCCCGCAACCGGCGTACCACCTTGCGTCAAGGTAAAGGTGACCGTGGTGATCGTAGATGGGTCCATCACCTCGCTGAAGGTGGCTGTCATGTTACTGTTGAGCGCCACACCCGTAGCATTAGTGACCGGGATGGCAGAACTCACGGTAGGTCTGGTGGTATCCAGGGCCACACCCGTAGTGAATGTCCAGACATAATTTGCTATCATTGCGTTGCCCGCAAGGTCCTTGACCCCGGTGGTAACCTTGCCCGTATAGAGGGTGTTCACCGCGAGATTGCTTGTCGGTGTAAAGGTCGCAGTTGTACCGTGAGGGGCAACATTTCCCAATACGGAAGTTCCGGCGGGGTCCGTCACCGAAAAGGTAGTCGTGGTGATCGTCAATGGATCCATCACCTCACTAAAGGCTACGCTGATAATCCGGTTTAGGGGTACGGCTGTCTGGCCATTGGTTGGGGCCGTAAAACTCAAGGTCGGCGGGGTGATGTCTGCAGCCGCACCGGTAGTAAAACTCCAGACAAAGTCCGTTGCCAGGCTATTGCCTGCCAGATCCTTGACCCCGGAGGTAATCGTGGCGGTATAAACGGTATTGGCCGCGAGATTGCCTGTCGGGATAAACGTCGCTGTTGTACCGATGCTGGCGACGGTTCCCGCTACGGGATTCGTGGTAAAAAGCAGACCTGGGCTTGTCATTTTGAAGGTTGTTGCGGTGATCGTTAACGGGTCCATCGCCTCACTGAAGGCTACTTGGATTATGCGGTTGAAGGGCACGGCGACAGCGCCGTTAAGAGGGGCCGTAAAACTAACGGTCGGCGGGGTGGTATCAGGCGCCACACCGGTGGTAAAGGTCCATACATAGTCCGCCGCCAGGCTGTTGCCAGCCAGGTCCTTGGCCCCGGTGGTAATCGTGGCG
>CAIYZD010000794.1 GCA_903930585.1 uncultured Geobacteraceae bacterium
ATTTCTACACGGCTGTGACATTTAACCCTATCGATGTTGCCGATAATATAAAAAAGCAGGGTGGGTATATTCCGGGTATTCGTCCAGGCAAAGAAACGTCTGATTTTATAGATACGGTTTTAACCAGGCTAACTTTTGCCGGAGCGGTTTATATTTCCATAGTTTGTGTTCTGCCATCCATTTTGATTGGTAAGTTTAATCTTCCGTTCTATTTCGGAGGCACTGCGCTTTTGATCGCTGTTGGTGTTGGAATGGATACGGTTGCACAGATTGAGTCACATCTTATTACCCGGAACTATGAAGGTTTTCTTAAGGGTGTCCGTATTAAGGGGAGACGATAGTATGAACATTGTTTTCTTTGGTCCTCCAGGATCCGGAAAGGGAACTCAGGCTCAGCTCATCGTCACGCGTTACGGAATACCGCAGATCTCCACCGGAGATATGATGAGGGCTGCAGTTAAAGCCAGGACACCTCTTGGTGACATGGCCAAGGCTATCATGGATGCAGGCGGTCTTGTTTCAGATGATATCGTTTTAGGGTTGGTGAAGGAACGCGTATCTCAGAGTGATTGCTCGGGCGGGTTTATTCTGGATGGTTTTCCCCGAACGATTCCCCAGGCTGATGCATTGATTGCACTGTTGAATGGAATCGGTAAAAAGATAGATTTTGTCATTTCCCTGGATGTGGATAATCAGGAACTGATTAACAGACTGTCCGGTAGAAGGACGTGTCCGGCCTGCGGCAAGGGGTTCCATGTTCTCTACGATACGCCTGAACTTGAAGGTGTGTGCGATGGGTGTGGTGCTTTTCTTGTTCAGCGTGATGATGATTCCGAGGTAACTGTTATTAATCGTCTTAAGGTGTACGAAGAGCAGACCTCACCACTTAAGTCGTATTTTAAGAATCTCGGCATTTTGCATACGGTTTCTGGCATAGCCACGATTACAGAAATAGAGCATCAAATAACTGCAATTATTGATGCAGGCGGTATTGGTGATCGTTCTTAAATCTCGACGTGAGATTGACAGGATGAGGGCTGCAAGTACAATTGTCGCTGAGGTTCTTGAAGGTCTGAGATTAATGACCCGTCCTGGAATAACGACGTTCGAACTTGAACAGTTTGCCTCTGCCGAAGCTCTTAAGAGAAATGCCAGGTGTGCATTTCGCGGGTATCATAAATACCCAAGCTCACTGTGCTGTTCACCTAATAATCAGGTTGTTCATGGTTTGCCAACCAAGAACCCTTTAAAATCAGGTGATATTCTCAGTTTGGATTTCGGTGTTGTGTATGATGATTTTTATGGTGATGCTGCTATAACCATCCCAGTAGGCACTGTCTCCGATTCAGCGAGTAAGCTGATTTCAGTTACTGAAGAATCTCTGTATGCCGCAATCGAAAAAGTTGCTCCCGGAAACAGGTTGGGCGATGTGTCTTCGGCTGTTCAGATGTACGTTGAATGCAGAGGATATTCGGTCGTTAGAGATTTTGTTGGCCACGGAATTGGAAGAAGTTTACATGAAGATCCGCAGATTCCGAATTATGGATTTGCAGGTAAGGGCGTCCTGCTTAAGCCGGGAATGGTTTTGGCAATAGAGCCGATGATAAATGAAAAGTCTTACGAAGTTAAAGTACTGAATGACAATTGGACTGTGGTGACATGTGATGGTGGGTTGTCTGCTCATTTTGAGCATACCGTTGCTGTTACCGAAAACGGACCTGAGATACTAACACGGTTATGACAAGATAGCCTGTGCAAGGGGAGTATTATGAAAGTACGTGCATCAGTAAAAAAGATATGTGACAAATGTAAAATAGTTAAGCGTAAGGGTGTTGTGCGCGTTATTTGCGACATACCGAAGCATTCACAACGTCAGGGATGAGTTATTAAAGGGGGGTATTTCCATTGGCACGTATTTCAGGTATTGATTTACCAAAAAACAAGCGAATCGTTATCGCATTAACGTACATTTACGGGATTGGCAACTCTTCTGCAGAGCGTATCATTGCTGCTTCTCAGATTAACCCTGATACGCGTACTGATAAACTTACCGAAGCTGAAGTTGCTCGTCTTCGCGAAGAGATCGACCGTAACTGCAAGGTTGAAGGTGACTTGCGCCGCGAGATATCAATGAATATCAAGCGTCTCATGGATCTTGGATGCTACAGGGGATTGCGTCATCGTAAAGGTCTGCCGTGCAATGGGCAGCGTACTAAGACAAATGCTCGTACGCGAAAAGGTCCTGCACGCACTGTCGCTGGTAAGAAGAAATAATTTAGCTCTGGAGAATACGAATGGCAAGCCCATCAAAAAAGGTAGTTCGTAAGAAAAAAGAACGTAAAAATATTTCAAATGGTGTTGCTCATATTCAGGCAACGTTCAACAATACCATTATTACTATTACTGATCCTGTAGGGAACGTTGTTGCGTGGTCTACAGCTGGAGCCAAAGGTTTTAAGGGCTCACGTAAGAGTACACCTTTTGCAGCCCAGATTGCTGCTGAAGATTGTGCCAAGAAAGCACAGGAGCATGGCATGCGCACTGTTGAAGTCTATGTCAAGGGTCCGGGTTCCGGTCGAGAATCTGCTCTTCGTGCGCTTCAAGCGGCAGGATTCAGCATCAGTTTTATTAAGGATGTTACTCCGATCCCACATAACGGATGCCGGCCACCAAAAAGAAGAAGAGTTTAATATATAGCGTAACAACTTTTAAGGGGGTTTTCATTGGCTCGATATACAGGACCTTCATGCCGTTTGTGCAGAAGAGAAAACACAGAATTATTTTTGAAGGGCGATCGTTGCTATACTGACAAGTGTGCAATAAAACGTCGTAACTATGCACCAGGTCAGCATGGACAGGGCAGATCCAAAGTTTCTGCGTATGGTACCCAGCTCCGTGAGAAGCAAAAAGTACGACGCATTTACTGTATTCTTGAAAAACAGTTCCGCAGTTACTTCCAGCTTGCTGATCGCATGAAAGGCGTCACGGGCGAGAATTTGCTTTCATTGCTTGAGCGTCGTTTGGACAATGTTGCGTATCGTCTCGGTTTTGCAACGTCCCGTTCAGAATCACGCCAACTTGTTCGTCACGGACACTTTACTATCAACGGTAGAAAAGTCGACATTCCTTCAATCCAGCTTAAAGCAGGTGATGTGATTGAGCTGCGTGAAAAAAGCCGTAAAATCGTTGCTATAAACGACGCACTTGAAGCAGTTGTACGTCGTGGAATTCCACAGTGGTTAGAGCTAGATCGCGATTCCTTTAAAGGCACTCTCAAGGGTGTGCCTACTCGTGAGGACATCACAACTCCTATCCAGGAACAGCTCATTGTCGAGCTATATTCAAAATAATTTCTGGTAGCAGCTGATTCTAGTTTCGAACGACAACCGGGTTCTATTTCCGGAGGAGGTAGCAATGTATAAAAACTGGCGGGACCTTATTAAACCTAAACAGCTTCAGGTTGAAAAGGACACTCTAACAGCCACTTACGGTAAGTTTTACGCTGAACCATTTGAACGCGGTTTTGGAACAACACTGGGTAATTCGCTCAGACGTGTATTGCTTTCTTCACTTCAGGGAGCTGCCATTACATCTCTCCGGATAAAGGGCGTATTGCATGAGTTTTCCGCGATTCAGGGCGTAACTGAAGACGTTACCGACATTATACTGAACTTGAAGGGTGTCAGACTTAAAATGCATTCTTCAGATCAGGCTACCATACATTTCAAGCATAAAGGTGTTGGAACTATTACAGCAGGCACTATAATTGCTGGTCATAACGTTGAAGTAATGAATCCTGACCATTATATTGCGTCTTGTGGAAAAGATGCCAATCTTGAAGTTGAGATGACTGTGAAGATGGGCAAAGGGTATGTATCTGCAGATCGTAATCGTGACGAGAAGGCTCCCGTTGGAACCATTCCAATTGACTCGATCTACACACCGATTAAGAAGGTGAATTTTTCTGTTACGAATGCCCGTGTCGGTCAAATGACTGATTATGATAAGCTTAATCTGGAAGTCTGGACTGATGGAAGTGTGAAGCCTGAGGATGCAGTGGCTTATTCTGCTAAAATCCTCAAGGAACAGCTAACCATATTCATCAATTTTGATGAGGAGTTTGAACCTCAGGTTGATGAAGAGTCACAAGAAGATAAAGATAAGGTTAACGAGAATCTGTACCGTACCGTTGAAGAATTGGAACTGTCGGTAAGATCAGCGAATTGTTTAAAAAATGCCGGTATCAAGTTAATTGGCGAATTGGTCACCAAATCCGAGTCCGAGATGCTGAAGACACAGAATTTTGGTCGTAAATCGCTGAACGAAATTAAAGATATTCTTTCCGATATGGGTTTAACATTTGGGATGAAAATCGATAGTTTTCCTGATCCGGAACTGATGGTCCGGTTACGTGGCGAGCAAAAAGAAGAAGAGTAATTCTCATATCTGGATTTGTTTAGAAAGGAATTTTATATATGCGTCACAAAAGTGCTGGTAGAAGACTCGGCAGGAAGACTAGTCATCGCGAGGCGATGTTCAGAAATATGGTAACTTCCCTTCTGAATCATGGCAAAATCACAACGACTGATGCCAAGGCAAAAGAGATCCGTGTAGTTGCCGAGCGTATGATCACGCTTGGTAAACGTGGTGATCTTCACTCGATGCGACTGGCTGCCTCAGTTATCCGTGAGAAGGATGTTGTGTCAAAACTGTTCTCAACTATTGCTCCTCGCTATAAAGAACGGCTTGGCGGTTATACCAGAATTATCAAACTCGGTTTTCGCCAGGGCGATGCCGCTCCTGTCTCTTTGATTGAACTTGTTGAAGAGGAGATCAAGCCGGGTAAAGTCAAGTCAGCTCCGGTTATTGTAAAGCCAGTCGCTCCGGTTGCCGTTGAAGCAGCGGTAGTTTCTGCTCCCGATGCTGAAGAGGCGTAATAAGCCCCAGGACATA
>CAIYZD010000795.1 GCA_903930585.1 uncultured Geobacteraceae bacterium
CCTGAATCCCGTAACCATTGCCGTTGACATCTGGATCGCCATAGGCCTGGTCAGAGATTGCCGGAGCGTTAAGCGTGTTCAGAGCGAACTGCATGCCGCGCCAAACATCTTCCACATACGGATCATTGCTAAAATCGCCCACTTCGAGATGGCCGTTAATCTCCATCGAATGAATCGCCGATGCAGTTGATGATGCAAAATAGCCGCCTGTGTAACCACTGCTCTCCCAGCTGCCATTACTTTTGTTCTGGGTCGTGTGGACATACCAGAGGGCATCATCGATCGATTTGTTCACCTCGATATTGAGCGATTTGGGTCGCACGATGATCGGGAAGAGATCAGATGAACTCTTGCCGTCGGCATCAGCTACGGTGATTCTTGCCGTGATGGGTGTCCCATCTGCAGCAGTGTAGGTGTGCCTGGCAGAGAGGTCGTAGGTATTGGTCACCGGTGCGGGAGCAGTAACGTTGCCGTCACCGAAATCCCAGCTGTAGGTGATCGGTGCTTTACCGGACTTAACCACCGCTTTAAGAATCACCTCTTCGCCGCTCCAAGTGTCGTGAGGTACTTCCACGCCGCCGGTGAACTGCCACGGGGCGGTATAAACAAGCGGATCAGAGCTGACCGTCAGGGTAGTTGATGCCGTGCTCGTTTGGCCTGCACCGTCAGTAACCGTGAGCTGAACGGGATAAGTACCTGCCGCACGAGGGATTACTACCGGTATTTCGCCGGACGCCGTTTGGTTGCCAATTGTAAGAAGAACATTGTCAATAACAAACGTACCGCTGTAGTTCGACGCACCTGCTTTGAATGTTGACGATGCGGGTGCGTAGGATGAATCGTAAAGGAGATTCCAGGTAGAAGACGAAGCCTCTTTGTAGAAATAGCGTGCTCCGCCAATTCCACCGGATGCTGACGGCTTAAGCTCCACTTTCACGTCATACAGGATGTTATTGGAATACGTCCCAAACTGGCCTCGATAAGCACCGTCTTCATAAACCTGGAGTACACCATTTGAAAAATATAATGCATACGGCATCTGATCATAGCTGAAGTTGTTGTTGGTATTCTTGAACCCGAACATCAAGTGACCGCCGGCCACTTGTGTAACCTGACCGGTAATCACAGTACTCCCGTCAACGGTAAAGTCACTTGCGCTGAACAGATAACGACTACCCCATCCGTAACCGCCAGCAAGGGTAACAGCTTCATTTTGATCAACTCCTACCGAGAACAACCACTTGCCGCTGTTAAGAATAGTACCGGGGAAACCATCCTGTAGTAGGGTGGTAACCGAGCCGGGATTGCCGATCTGCCACGCAAATGAAGCAACGCCGAAATCATCGGTTGAACCTGAACCGTTCAGACGATCCGGAACGCCGATGTTGCTGGAGTACGGCCCACCGGCATTGGCAACCGGCGGATTTCCGACGGCAACGACTACAGTGGTGGAGGCTGCCTTGGTTTGAAGTGCAGTATCAGTGACGGTCAGGGTGACGGGATAGGTACCGACTGAACTGTAGGCATGAAGCGGCTTGGCTCCCTTACCCGTTGTACCATCGCCGAAATTCCAACTGTAGGAGATAATTCCGGTGTTATCAGTTGAACCACTACCATCAAAGTTGACTGGAGTGTTTGGTTCAGTGACGTACGGACCACCCGGACTTGCCGTCGGTGCGGCAGTGCCGACTACCGCTGCGGTTGTAGTAGCGGTGTGTGACTGATTGGCATTATCCGTAACCTTGAGGGTTACCGTATAGGTGCCGGGAGCAGCATATTCATGGGTTGCACTCTTGGTCGCCACTGCGGCAGATCCGTCACCGAAGTTCCATTCATACTTCCAGATGCCGACATCATCAGTCGATGCAGCTCCATCGACACTGATGCTCCAGTGTTTGTTGACCACCAACTCTTCATTGACATTGTACGGTCCGCCAGGATTAGCAACCGGAAAGGCATTACCCTTGGTGGTAACGGTGGTGGTTGCCGTGTTGGTCTGTCCGCTCCGGTCGGTTACAGTAAGGGTGACAGTATAGATGCC
>CAIYZD010000796.1 GCA_903930585.1 uncultured Geobacteraceae bacterium
AAGACTGTGGCTTTATCTGCATGAGCAAGTATTTGATGCAGGTTCTCTTCGTATTCCTTTTCGCTGACTACATTTACTTCACCAAACTTTTTATTCAATCCAATTTTTCGGCAAATTTTCTTATATTTTTTGACCAGATTTCGCGCCGATTTTCTTAAAAAATTATCTGGATAATAAAGGATATAAGGTGAATACTTAAATGTTTTATAGGAATCAACCAAACCAAATTGTACAAAAAGAAACCGGACTTCATCTGTAATGTTTTCCTTCAACAATCTCAGCCCCTCTCGTGTTGTTGCCATCGTACAGCCGCAATTCTTAACGTGCATCCCGGACACTCGTGCAAATCGTTCTGGATAGCTATTGTTTCTAAACTCCGCTACCCCCAAAGTGTTACAGTCACCTATCGCAAGAACTTTAACCATTGCCTTATTGTCACCCATTCACCATGTTATTTTCCCTAGAAATGTTCATACGTTCGATTACAAAACCTTTCTTTTATGGGGGATGCTATCAGGCCATTACAATCTTGTCTGGATATGACACCCTGTTGCTAAATACATTTTGGGTGTCAACAATCAATGGGGCATGGCAGAGAATAAAGTCATAATTATAGGCGTCATGGTTGGTCACAATCAACACACAATCACTTTGGCACAGGTTCTCTTTGGTGAGCGGAGTGCTGGTGAGGCAGAAATTATATTTTCGGACGGGCCGCAGGGTTGGAATATGAGGGTCATTATAGCTAACCTCAGCTCCACGCTCTTTCAACAACTCCATCAATTTATATGAAGGGGACTCCCGGTCGTCGTCCACATTTTTTTTGTATGCTGCTCCAAGAATCAATACCTTAGCACCCTTCATGGACTTGCCACGATTATTTAAAGCCTCCATAACCCGCTGCACTACAAAATAAGGCATGGAGGTGTTGATCTCACCGGCCAACTCAATGAATCTAGTGGAAATGTCGTACTCCCTCGCCTTGGAGGTAAGGTAGAAAGGGTCGATAGGGATGCAATGTCCACCCAGACCAGGACCAGGGTAGAATGGCATGTAGCCGAAAGGTTTGGTGCTGGCCGCCTCAATAACCTCCCATATGTCGATACCCATACGCAGGCAGAGTACCTTTAGCTCGTTGACCAGAGCGATATTGACGCTACGGAAAATATTTTCAAGCAATTTAGTCAACTCTGCCGCTTGGGTAGAAGAGACGAGCACCACCTGTTCTATAGCGACGGCATAGAGGTTTCGGGCTAAAGCAGAGGCTAATGGGTCAATACCGCCCACAACCTTGGGAATGTTAGCAGTACCAAAATTTGGATTGCCTGGATCTTCCCGTTCCGGGGAAAAAGCAAGTGCAAAATCGACACCTGCCTTTAGACCGCTCTCCTCAAGAAGGGGCTGGAGAACTTCGACTGTGGTGCCAGGATATGTAGTGCTTTCCAGGATAATCAGCTGCCCTGGCCGCAAGACCTTAGCAATGGCTCTACCGGTGTCCTTGACATATTGAAGATCCGGTTCACGATGGGCAGTCAGAGGTGTTGGCACACAGATCAATACACAGTCTGGCTCATTTAAGCGGGAAAAATCGGTAGTGGCTGTAAGTAGGTGCTGAGTAATGAATTTTGCGAGCTCTTCGGTGGGGATATGCTTGATATAGCTCTGCCCCTGTTTGAGTTTGGTGATTTTAAATGGATCGAGGTCAAAGCCAATTACC
>CAIYZD010000797.1 GCA_903930585.1 uncultured Geobacteraceae bacterium
GATTGGGTCTGGTCGTTCTTGATTAGGATCCGGTGGTACAGGTCTTGGTGGTTTTCCTAAAATATTTGACATATCCTCTACCAGCTTGAGGAAAGAAAAATCTGAAGTATGAAGTGGACCCCAACCACGAGACAAAAAGGGGCCGAGTTTAAGTTAGTATTGCTCCTATCCCCTTAATCGGTCAATCCAAAAGTAGAGTTTCCGGCATATTTTCTTTTAATGCAAGAAATTCAAGAGGGGTTAGCCCACTCAAGGAATAGTGCGGCCTGAACCCGATATATTCATTTCGCCAGTCCTCTATTTTCTGGCGGACATCATTGAGACTGGTGAACCAGTTTACTGAGAGACATTCATCTCTGAACTTTCCGTTGAATGATTCAATATATGGATTATCGGTCGGCTTGCCCGGTCGGGAGAAATCCAGCACGACCTTATTTTCATAAGCCCAACGATCCAGTTCCTTCGAAATGAACTCGCTCCCATTATCCACCTGAATGCGCTCTGGAACGGCCCGCTCCCTTTGCACAGCCATTTCAAGGAAAGCGACCACATCAGCTCCTTTGATATGCTGGTCGGCCAAGAGCCCTGGACATTTCTTTGCGAAGTTGTCGACAATCGTCAGTATTCTGAACTTTCTTCCATCAAAGAGTTGATCAGCAACGAAGTCCATGCTCCATACCTGCTGTGCCCGGCAGAGTTCAACGCGCTCAACTCGATGCTGTGCACTCCGATTTCTGCGAGGTCGTTTGGTCCGTAAGTTCAACCCAAGTTCGCAATACACTCGCCGCACCCGCTTATGGTTATCGGTAAATCCTTCACGCCTCAGCATGATCTCAATACGTCGGTATCCATAACGGATGCGAGTGTAGGCGATTTCACGCATCCGCATAGCCAATAGCGTTTGATCTCGACGGTGCGGCTTGTAATACACGGCTGAGCGATGCATCGGCAGCGTCTGGCAAGCTCGCCTTCTTGATACCTGATATGCGATTATCATGTATTTGACCAGATCTTTCTTGATCGAAACATTTACAGCTTTTTTTTTATGATATCCTGAAGCATTTGCCGGTCAAGACTTAAATCGGCAACAAGCTTCTTCAGCTGTGCATTTTCTTCTTCCAATTGGCGGAGCCTGCGAAGTTCAGTGACTCCCATTCCGCCGAATTTGTTCTTCCAATTGAAAAAGGTGGCTTGGGAGATCCCCAACTGACGGCAAATCTCCTGAACCTTGTTGCCTGCTTCTGCCTGTTTAAGGGCATAGGCGATCTGCTCTTCGCTGAATCGGGACTTTTTCATGGCAATGACTCCTGGGTTTGTTCAAGATACTCATTGCCGGAAAACTCTACTTTAGATCGGTCCGGTTTTTGGGGAGGGGGTCAGTATCCTGACCTGTTCATGCAGCGGAAAGGCACTGCTCCTTTGTTACTCCAGCCAATTCTTCTTTTAGCTTTTTCTCCTGATACTTATCGACGATTCTTGCTCCGCCTCCGCTGGCTGTCCGGTAAACTTTGTCAGGGGTACTGTAACCCAATGACTGATGAGGCCTTTCAATGTTGTATAGTAGAAAATATTCCTTTAGTCCGCACTGTAACTCCTTCGGGGAGGTATAACCTTTCAGATAAATGTCTTCATGTTTGACGTTGCGCCAGAGCCGCTCGACAAAAATATTATCCAGTGCCCGGCCACGTCCATCCATACTAATCTGAATGTTTTCGTGTAGGGTCAGCGCAGCAATAAAGTCCCCACTGGTGAATTGAGCACCCTGATCGGTATTAAAGATTTCCGTCGTTCCATAATCCATCAATGCTTCATTCAAACAGTCAACACAAAACCTACTGTCCAGCGTGTTCGATAACCTCCATGACAACACCTTCCGGGAGTACCAGTCAATGACTGCGACCAAATACATAAACCCACCAGGAAGCCGACAATAGGTGATATCGGTACTCCAGACTTGGTTAGGTCGGGTTACCTGGACACCCCGGAGTAAATACGGATAAATCTTGTACTCAGGGTGAGGACGACTGGTATTCGGCCCCGGCGCCATACCGGCAAGACCTAAGACACCCATCAGCCGCTGCACTCGCTTACGGTTAACCTTGTAACCCAAACCACACAGATAGACTTTTATTTTCCGGCTACCATAGAATGGATGCCGGGTATACTCTTTATCAATCAAATCAAGTAGCCGCTGCTCTTCTGCATCAGGGAGAACCGTGCTGGGCAGCACATAGAATGTTGACCTATTGGTACCTGCAAGTGTGCACTGACGTGCAACCGTCAGGGGATCTTTTTCGTTGATCCAGCTCCTTCGCGTCTTCATCGAGAGAACCCTGACTTTTTTTTTAACCAATCCAGCTCGACCTTCAGCCTTCCTATTTCGGTATAAAGCTTTTCTGGATCAGCAGATGGATCAACCGGTTTTGGACCTCTTTTTGCATCAAACAAGCTCGATGCCTGCTCCTGCAACTCTTTTTTCCACTTACCGACC
>CAIYZD010000798.1 GCA_903930585.1 uncultured Geobacteraceae bacterium
CATTCAATAATTACATTATATCACGGTACTATGGTACACGTCAATCATATAATGAGCTACATGCATTTTGTATTGAAAAAACACTACCGGTGGTATTGTTTCGGCAATACAGGGCAATACCACTGGTAGTGTTTTTACAATACCAGCCCGGCGTCGCAGTGTGTCCGCCCCCCGTCGAATAAGCAAGTAAGTGGCCCGCGACAATTCAATTCTGTTTTTTCAGGTTGGTAACATATTCTGGTTTTCAAGTGAGCATAGACCTCATTATTGCCCTTGTTTGTGCTTAATCGATATTCGATCCTGGTGCGATCCCCGGACGAATCTGCTAAATAAGCCGCAACGACAAGTTTTGGGCCTTTAACCACAGTCGGCCATGGCAGAAATCGCGATTATTACCGCAACATTCGCGACACCGACGACCTCAACAGGATGTTTTGGTCTTTTTTAACGGGTTTAAGCTACTGGCTGCGCAGAGATCAGGTATAAATGCCGAGAGATAAATGATTGCCGCTTTGACTGTCCCTTCTTTTATTTACAAAAACAAGGGATAGTCAACGCAAAAAACATGTCATAACCTACAAATCCAGCAGGATAGCTGCAACTGATGCTTTTGACTATTTCCAGGAATTTGGCGCCTAAATGCCAAAACGGGGCCGAGGGGTAGCGTAGGCAGCTTGAAAGAATCTACTCCCTCGCAGTCGATAACGACCTTGGCTTTAACCCCGGCTGACAGAACAGGAATCGCGCCTCCCGCCGCGACATCCGCGACAGCGACGACTTCAACAGCGGGTTTTTGGTTCTTTTGAATCACTGAATGGACGGACAGGCGGACTGGTGGCAGCAAAATGCCAGGGAAAATAATACTGGTATCTTGAAAAGCCCTTATAAATATGAACATATATCAAGGGCTCTTGACCGAAAAAAAATAACGTATCAAATAAATACAGTGAGATAGCTTCATTTTATGGTTTTGAAAATCCCCGGCGTCTGACGCTTAAATGCCAAATTCAGGGGGGGAGTATACGGATTCACTTAGGATAGGTAGGCATACATCAGGGGATACAATAGAAAAACACGACAATGGTGGGTATGCTTAATATCAGAGATGTTCACCAGGCCGCCGGATTATGGCCAAATGCCGAATCTAATACTATAACCCTCACCAGGGTATGCCTGAACATGCAATATGGCTTTAAAACGGTTCTAACGCTGTTTGTTGCAAATTACACATGGCAATAAAACATTGAAGCATTCGGGGAAAGAAAAATCATAAAGGGCCTTCTCGTAACCAGCGTTTCCAGCAAAAAAGCCGAACCCCTCATGGGGTGTACCCGTAGGGGCGGCTTGGGGTGGTCTCTGATCTCCCGGCAACCAATTACCCATAATCGCCACTTGTCCAACACTCTTTGATGTGGACATAGACACGGATATCCGCTAAAAAGCTGAATAACAGCAAAATAGGCTCTACCAGGCTTATTCGCACTTTCAGACATACCCTGCTTCATTTCAGCTTCCATCAAACAACGCAACACCCGCTCATTGACAACTGCCCCTGCCTCCAACAGATGTCCTTGCCATATAAACACTTGTTCATCTCATATCTACCTCACTCAGCATACCAGCGAAGAGCCTAATCGATCAACGCAAACTGATATGCCGGTATACTGGGTCTCAGCTTTCATTTCACTTCTTTTCGCTTGTCCTGGTGAAACTTCTTTATACTTTTATTTAGCTTCATTCCACTTATTCCAGAATAAAATATTTCAGAATCACCATGTTTTCTTTTCTGCCAGTGATTACAATTTGATTGATTCCGACACGAAACCGATCAGCATTCCAAAGTGGAATAAAAGCCAAAACCAAACAAGAACCAGAACAGCCTCTTTTATCCACAGCCCCCAAAAGCGAATTAAAAGTGAAAGTGAATCGCCTCCAAGATCGTCCACGCTCCGCCTTTCCAGAATAAAAATATTTCTATCAGCAACAGATAAAACTGGAATATTTATTTTCATTTCAAGCATGACTGCACTGATATTTTCAGAAAGAAAAGCGAACAAGAGTGAAATGAACTGCCAACCATACCACCACCCAACAGCCACCACCTCAGCTAAAGAAATTGCTTCATAAATCATTCCAAAACAAAGCGGCCGTATGTTCTCAACAGCGAAGAACCAGCAATATCAACCAGAGAATAAAAGTGGAAAAAAGCCAGACACCCCCCATGAAAACATTTATCGAAGCGGAAAGAACACATACCAACACATACCAACAAAGGCCAAAGAAAAGTTAAATGTAACCCAAAACCAAACACCGCCCTCCCCTCAGATATCGTGATCCGGAGTGATAAAAGAAAAGGGAAATAAAAGGAAAATAGAGAGATAGAAACTGCCTGCCGGTTATCGGGAAAAGATTGGCCGAAGGGAGGTTCTATTTAACTTCTTTTTGGCTTTGTTCTGATAGTAGGCAAATCAGAGTTCTGCCGATACTCCGCTTATAAATAAAAGTGAAATAAAAGCTCCATCTCTTTCCACCGCCGGTGACAATAATAACCAGTGAAATGAAAGCGATAAAAAAGTGAAATGAAAGCCAACAGATCATTGCCTGCTGCTATAGGGAAATGGTAAGAAATTGAGTTACGCCGATACCCATACTTGCTATTGAGATGGTGGCCGAAGTTGATGTTACGATGATACCGGATGCCTACTGCTGAAGTGGTGGCCGGAGGGTTACATTTGGCTTGGTTTCACTTTCATTCAGTTTACTTCTGTGGCTTACAGAAAGAAGAACACCGTAAGAATAAAGCCAAAGAAAAGTTAACCGGAGTTGGGCCGATACTGATGCCTCAAAGAAGAAAAGTGAAATAGAGCTGAGGGTTGCCTTCGGCTTTTATTCGGCTTTGTTTGGCTTCTGCGGTCTAACTGGCGAGTGAGATGATTTATGAGATGGCGCGTATGCGTGTGGTGGTGATCGGGGGGTTGGTTTACCGGTTTCCATTTAACTTGCTTTGGCTTTATTGGAGTTAGACAGAGTGTTCCGGGATGGACGTTGGAGCAACTGCTTGTGATCTGCTTGCGGGTTATGGTTTCTTCTGCTGCAACGCCGGGTGATCCCTGGCGGGTTCTGGTCTCCTGCTTAACTTTCTTTGGCTTCTCTGGGGACCGGTGTACATTTGGCTTCCTCTGGCTTTATTTGGCTTCTTTTGGCTTCTTTTGGGGTTGTCTGCGGAATCAATTGCGGCTGCTGCTGGTTTTCGGTGAAGGCGGTCATAGGTTTTCAGGAGAGCTTGTTTGGGAAAATTGTGCCACGGAGTGGGGTGTTTAAGGAGCCAGGAGGAACCTGTCCCTCGGAAAAACTCTTGTTCCGTGCGCGATGTCCCATACTAATTAGAATCATTCCGGTATAGTTCATGATAACGGAACAAAATATATTGGCCGGAATATGAAGCGACATACGCACAAGTACCCGTAATCATACAGTATTGGCAATAAGCAATTAAAACAGCAAAATTCATGAAAGAGTTCCGTTTCGGTGGCACATAGACATAGTATCTATAGTGTGTAGGTATTCGGAAATGGAACATATATTTTCTGAAATAAGTGGGTCAATGCCTCAATAGACTGTAATCGTTACGTATATTAAGACTACCATGCACTGGAACCAAGAAATAGATAGAGTTCCGTAGTGATGGCGAGTATAGATATAATCTATATTGTGTACGTCACGGAACTTGGTACTTGACAGATCTTATAGTCCGTGTTATAATGTAGTCTACAATGGAGGAACACAACATGGGACTACTTAAATCACTCAGCAATTCGCTTGGCAACATCATAACGTCTGTCGACAACAGACCAATGGCTGCAAAAATGCAACAACCCTTTTACAGAGACCAGGAGATTCTTCTTGGTATCGAACCAGAGAAAAACTCTAAGGGATTGTTTGAGGGCGTGTATTTGAATTGGGGTGACCTGTGTACTCATTCTCTCCTACTTGGTTCGACGGGCGTGGGAAAATCCCGCATGATGGAGAGCGTGGCAGCCCAGGCAATCCGCAACGGATGGGGTGTCGTCTTTGTCGACCTGAAGGGCGACATGGATGCGCTAATGCGTATGTATTCTGCTGCTCATTTCATGGGCCGCGGGCAAGATTTCAGGATCATCAACACAACTGCAATTTCACATCCTCACTCTGATTTTGGTCGCCTTGGAACATGTAGCTGGAATCCTCTTCTTTCACAATCGGATCCGGAAAACTTAATCAGCTTACTCTTGTCTGCCGCCATCTCTGATGACGCTCCAGGGTTTTATAAAAACATGTTGGAAAAGAATTTCCGCATGCTTGCCCTCGGCTTGATGTCGACAGGAAAACCATTCACTTTGGCGGACTGTGCCTCAGTCGTGAAGTCTGAAAGAGGTCTCCGGATGTTTAAGGCAATGGCTGCAAAATCCACTACCGCAACTGCTCAAGCTGAAGCGTATTTGAAGCTGCTTGAAAACGAAAAAACAGCTGATAAATACTTTGAAAAAACCCTTGACGCAGAGATGTTTTTCGAAAGATTTACTGAGAGCGCGCTGGGCTCAATTATGAACACAACTCAGCCCGATATTTCCTTGAAACAGGCTTACTGGAATCAACAAATAGTTTGGATATACTTACCCTCAATGTTAGCACAACAAACCGCAAACGCGGCCGGCAAGATGTTGATGGCGGAGATGGTTTCTTTGATAGGTGAAACCCTCCTTAATGTCGGTGAAGGAAAACGCAAGAAGCTACTATTTATGTGTGACGAATTAGAGAAGATTCTTATCCCTGAGGGGCTACTGGATATCACCGCCATGGGCCGCTCTTCCGACTGTGCTTTGTTTGGTGCATTACAGAATATTTCTCAGATAGATTCGCAGCACGGACTGTTTACACGAAACAGCATAATAGGCAACATGAAAACCAAGATCTGCTTTCATTCAAAAGAAGAAGCCACCACAAAACTGATCAGTTCTGTAATTGGTGAAGAGGCTTTTAAAGAGGCACTGAGGGCCGGTCTTGTTTCTGCAACTGTTGCTGATTCGGCTCGCGTTTCTGAGACTGATATTGGTGACCTCAGAAAGTTTGAGTTTGTTCTGTCGAAACCGGACGAATACAAAATTGCACAGCTTGCAATATCACCTGCTAAATATACGATGGGTATTGATTTCCCTGCCCCGGATTACAAGCCAACAATCACAACTGAGGGCGGAGTGCAGATTTACGACGCCATAGCAAAGGGGTAAAATATGGAAAGCAAAAAAGGTCTTATATTATCTCTGGTCGGGCAAAATCTATCGATTGCTCAGATTGCAGAAAAGGTTGGCTGCTCTGATCGGTATGTGAGACGATTGATTCCCGTTGGTGACCGTTCGCTCGGTGATAATAAATCATCGGGTAATGGCAAAGTTGATACTGTCCGCAAAACTCCAGTGTCGGATAAAATCAATGCATATCTTGACCAGCAAGAGACTGACGACAAAATGCGCCCAACTATTGATATGATCATCGAAGCGACATGTGAAAAGGACTTAAATGGCAATCCTATTCCGGAAACAGGATGTTCTGCCCGGCAAGCTTCTCGCGCTATAAAAGCGAAATACGGCATGTCCGGAATGTCTGTTGCCGCAACGCCCAGACAACGGGAAATGCTTTTTAAGTTATGCAAAGAAGTGTCGAGAAATTCTGAACAACAGAATTACGACTATACACTTGAGATCATTGATGGTGAGCTTACGAGAAGAAACGCCCACCTTGCTATAACTGCACTCAGTACTCTGGCAAAAGCTCAAAGGATCTGGGCGTTACCCGGCGTAAGAAAGTTTGCTCACAAATTGGCTAAATCTCTCGATCTAAAAAACCCCGGTTGCTGGAGGTAAGCGAGATGGCTCTAACTCTAATCGACTACAACGATCTTGCTCTTACTTATTCGATTCCTGCTGAAGAAGTGGAGTCAATTACATCGGCTGTGATCGGCGATTCACTTACTCAAGCGTTTGGCTCTTTGGTATTAATCGAGAATGGGCAGGCCTACATCTATTCGCAAAACGGAGTGCGTGAAATCCTCCCTGATGAGATAAAGAGCAACATCAAGCGGATGATAAACCATCAGGTAGAAGCTGTCCTCGATGCGGTAATGAGCCAACGTCAATTGTCTTCGCTGATTAGATACGAGAACCAAATTATCTGGGGAACTGCATCGTGGAGAAAAGGCTATCTCGTGGTGGACATCGAAGGAGTTCCGGCGGTGGGGTTCTGTAAGTTAGAGGCGGTGGCGGAAAAAGAGAGATTGCCTTATAATCCACTGTTGTCTGGGAAAAAAGCTTATTACGTCTGTAAGGCTTGTCGGTCGAAGGCTGATGCTGGTGGGAAGCAGTCCGATGATCGTAAGCTGCCGCTGGCCGGCGACAAAACCATTCAGCCAAAATCTGGTCAGCTGATACTGAATCGGTCATCGGACAAGTTGCCAAAACTGCTCATTGAATCGTTGGCGTGGGAAGAGGGAATAAACACGGAGGTTACTGTTGAGCGACGGATACCTGGCGCG
>CAIYZD010000799.1 GCA_903930585.1 uncultured Geobacteraceae bacterium
GCTCCAACCGTATGGTGGTCACCGCCTATTCGCCATGCTGGCAAGGGTATTACCTCAGTTCTATGGGGGGAGCGGGCCTGGTTTTCAACAATCTGGGTATAAATATGCTGAGTCTTGTAGGGAAAGCCCCTGTTTTATCGGTGCTGTACCTTAACAGAAACCATGGTGAGGAGATCGAGGTCGAGGTTATCCCGCTTCAGGTGGAGCCGATATGGAAGAACGGCAGAAAAGGTGTCTACTCGTTGATGGAGCATGTGTACGAGATGCTGGGCAGTCGTTACGAACATGACCCGCGCATTCTGGTTACCGGCCCGGCCTCTCTCAGTACCGATATCGGCGGCATCATGTCGGCGCCTATCGTCCAGGGGAAGATAACGCATGTGGATACCTGGGCCGGTCGCGGAGGCTTGGGAAGCGCACTGCTCCAGAACCACGGCATTGTTGCAATCATTTATGGAGGAACCGTAATAAACGAAGATTTCAGGGACCACAAGGTTGCCGATGAATGGTTCAAGAATAAGTACAATCTGCGCCTGTTGCACAAAGACATGGAGACGACCAGTAAGTACCGGTACGACGAGAAGGTCGGCACCGGCGGCACCTTTGGTGTTAATTACGCCACCATGGGTGGCAGGATAATGGCTTTTAACTATCGCACCATATTCATGCCTGAAGATAAGCGGCAATCAATCCATACGCTATTTATCCTCAATCATTACCTTAAACAGTTCAATCAGGAAACCATCGCGACAAAACAGCAGGCTAACTGCGGCGAGCCGTGCGTGGCTGTCTGTAAAAAAATGAACGGCGAGTTTAAAAAGGATTACGAGCCGTATCAGACAATGGGGCCTCTCTGCGGAATCTTTGACCAGCGGGCCGCAGAGCTGTTGAATCACCATTGCGATGCCATGGGGTTCGACGCCATTTCAGGAGGGGGAGTGCTCGCATGGCTGATGGAACTGCTTGTGGACGGGACTCTTAAAATGACGGACTTTGGCGTGATCCGTCTCCCGAAATGGGATGTCGACAGCTTTGACCTCGTGGCCGACTCGCTCCACAACGCGGAGCTTGGTTGTGAATTGATCGACGCCATTCTTGAACGCCGGGGTATTCTGGACTTCAGGGAAGGTGCCCGAAAATGGAGCCGCGCCAATTCGGTCGGGAGAGCCAGGCCGCTTCACGATTCATTTGTCTACATCGCCTTCAGTCGGCGGGGGTGGATGGTTCCCAACCAGTACTGGGTCGCAGGCGCATTGTCGCCTATGACCATAATGGGAAAATATTACATGGTCTACAGCAATGACTTTATCCCGCCACGGGAACTTGGCAGAAAATGCGCGGAACGGTTAAAAAAGGAGCTGATTCTCGATAATCTGGGAATCTGCCGCTTCCACAGGGGGTGGGCAGAAGAGCTGCTTCCAGAGGTCATGGGGTCTCTTTACAACCGTAAAGATCAGTTTCTGCATGCAGTCAATGTCCTCGCCAGCCGTTTGAACAGCCGCAATTGCCCGGTATTCTGGGAATCGGAACGGAATATGGATTTTATTCATACCTTCCTGAAGCGGAAGCGGGATGTTGATAATGATCCTGACCCGGAGCTTGCCGAGTGGCTTGAAAAGTTTGACCGGGACAAGATAGAGGCGGCAAAAGAGTTTTGGTATGACACATTGAAAGGAATTGATGAAAGCCTTTTGGAACTCTATTGAAATGTATATATGCGCTGGAGGTTACATTTTAAAGTGCTGTCCGGGTTGGGAAGCCCTTTCTTGATAAATGCTGGAGAGTAGAGGAGGCATCTCCAACGATGCCTCCTCTGTATAAGTTGCTATAATTGTGTGTTCAGGAACTCAAAATATTGGGATCTAAGCACAAACCGGCGAAAATTTCAGACGGCTCGCACAATCTCCGAAAAAATAGCCAAAGAGCATACGGAAAACCCCTCATTTATATTTTTCTCACAGCAGAGCATAGCGTCATGTTTTTCCGCGCACTTTTTATGTGCTCTGTAGATGTTTTTTGAATCCTTGTCAACTCTATCGGAAAACACGTAACAACAAAAGGCCAGGTAACCATTCCTGCTGTCAATGAAGCGCCTGTCTCCGGATTGGGAAATACTTGGTATACCTGGCTTAGAAAATATGCCGGCACTTCGCTGGAAAATGAAAAATCTTGAAAAACTGGCGGTGAATGACCAGAAAAATATTCGGCACTGCTAAAGAACCTGGAAAAAAGGCTTGCTGGTTGACGTAAGCGCCACGGTGCCCTCCCCTCCCCACCCCGACAAGTTCATGGCGCCGCTCACACCCCGGTTCTATCTCCATGCAGCAATCTGTCTGCCATCGGCCTCAGCCGATCGATCTCCGTCTGAAGCTTCTTCATCACGAAATTCTGCCTTTCATCCGGCAAGGCCTTTACTTCCGTTCCATCGCTAATTGCATCCCGTACCATTGCACCGAGTTTCTGCAGGTTGAACGGTTTTTGGATAAAATGCACCGAATCTTCCAAAACCCCTTTTGAAGCGATAACATCCGCAGTATAACCCGACATATAGAGCA
>CAIYZD010000800.1 GCA_903930585.1 uncultured Geobacteraceae bacterium
ACCAGTGGGGAATCATAAAAGCGAGGGAAGCGGTGTTGCGTGAAACCCTCTATAATTTTAGAAATATCATCGACCAGTTCTATGCCGATCAGGGAAAATATCCGGATTCACTTGACGATCTCAAGCAAAAGCAATACATGCGTGATATTCCCAAAGATCCGTTTACCGGCAGTGACTCGACATGGGTGACCGTAGAGCCACCTCCGCAAAGTTCAGTTTCGGGAACGGGTGGCGCTTCTACCGGTTCGACCACCGGTGTAACCGCGGTAACCGATCCGGGTAAAGTCTATGATGTTAAAAGCGGATCTGATAAGATAAGCCCAACAACAAATACACCCTACAATATATGGTGAACAATGATCCAGCTTCATAACGTGTCGCTTGCCTACCAGCAGGATGCTTCGGCGCTGAACAATATCACTCTTAAAATCGGCAAGGGCGAGTTTATTTTTCTGACAGGTCCTTCGGGGGCGGGAAAAACGTCACTGTTGCGTCTGCTGTATGGTGCACTTACTCCAAATCGCGGTGAGGTGTTGATCGATGGCCAGAATATATCCCATTTGACTGCATCCCAGATTCCGATGTTGCGTCGCTCTATCGGGGTCGTCTTTCAGGATTTTAAACTGTTGCAAAATCGTTCCGTCTTCGAAAATGTCGCTATTACGCTTGAAGTGCAGGGGTGGGGCAGGGTGGATATCGGTAAGAAGACGATGCACATTCTCAAACAGATGGGTATCGAATCGAAATATAATTTTGTAACCCAACGTCTTTCCGGCGGCGAACAGCAGCGAGTTGCTCTTGCACGGGCACTTGTTAATGATCCCAAAATACTGCTGGCCGATGAACCGACCGGAAATCTTGACGATGCCAACAAAAACCAGATTTTGAACATATTTAAAGAAGCCAATATTCGTGGTACAACGGTGATTGTTGCGACTCATGACCGTCGTCTGATTGAGCAGAGTCATAAGCGCTTAGTTACATTAAACAAAGGGGAAATCGTTGAACAAATGGAAAAAGAAGCAGACAGCGCCGATCAAGCACTTTAAGCGTCCGACGCTTGCAGGTGACGGTATTGGTGGCAGGGCATGGTTCTTCCTTTCTCGGGCGGTAACCAATATCCGTCAAAATATATTTGTTAATATCGTAACCATCGGAACTATCACATTGGCACTGCTGATTGTATCCCTTTTTTTGCTGGTGTTTGTTAACCTTGAAAGCGCAGCTGAAAACTGGAGTGAACGGGTTCAGGTAACGGTCTATTTTGATAAGGATCTGTCACTACAGGATCAAGCCGTATTTCGAAAAAAAATATCAGCAATTTCCGGGGTGTCGCGTGTCAATTATGTCACGCGGGATGAGGCGTTAAGGCGTTTCAAAAGTCGTTTACGAGGTCAGGAAACGCTTCTGGAAGGTGTTCGGGCGGAGGTACTGCCGACTTCATTCGAGATAGCTCTGAAGCGAACCCACCGTGATACGGCTGCCGTTGAAAATTTTGTATCTGCGCTGAAACGGATTCCCGGAATATCCGAGGTGCAGTACGGTGAGGAATGGGTACGCCGTTTTAACGCATTCCTGAACTTTATGCGGTTGCTTGGCGCTCTGTTGGGAGGCTTCCTGGTGATTGCCGTGATCTTCATTGTTTCAAATACGATCAAGCTTACTATTTATTCTCGTCGCGACGAATTGGAGGTTATGTCGCTTGTCGGTGCAACGCGTTTTTTTATCCAGGCTCCGTTTCTTCTTGAAGGTCTGATACAAGGTGTGGCAGGTTCTGCGCTCTCTGTGGTTTTGTTGTTTGGCCTGTACGAAGGTTTTCTGCAAAACGCCGGTAGTTTTCTTACGTTTAACCCCGCCGCATCCGGTTTGTGCTTCCTCCCGCAAGAGTACATTGCCGGATTGCTGCTTGCCGGTGCAGTGCTTGGCTTCATCGGCAGCCTGACTTCGCTGAAGCGCTTTATTACCGTTTAACTTGATGAATCGGATACCAGGTATAGTTGCTCTGTTGATGATGGTCGCATCTTTGGCATTTGGTAAAACGGCCAAAGATGAGTTGAGCGGCGTCAAGCAAGAGATCAAGGCCCAAAAACAACTCATAACCAAGACTCGTAAGGTTGAAGCCGTGATCTCCACCGAGCTTCAGGAAATTCTGCGGAGCCTTGAACAGAAAGAGTCTGATCTTGGAAAACTCGGCCGTGACCTGCATGGCGTTGAATTAAGTCTCGATCATACCGGTCGCGAAATTATAAAGGTGACTGAGGAGGCAAACAGGAAGCGCATGGAGATCGAACGGCGGCTGTCGTCTCTCTATAAAGCGGGCGAACTTGGCGCCGTACGAATGTTCTTTTCGGCTGAGTCGTTTCCCCAACTTGCTGAAAATATTCGCTACATGCGATCAATCCTTGAAAATGACAAACGTATTTTTCTTGAATATAATCAAAAAATTGATCAACTTAAGAGTCTTAAAACCGATCTTGAACGAGATGTGATAAAAAAAGAACGCATCAAGACGGGCATTGAACAAAAAAAACGCGAGATAGAAGAGGAAAAAAAGAAAAAAGCTACCTATCTTGGCAAGGTACGTCAGGACCGCAAAAGTTATGAAACTTCCTTAAAGGAGTTGCAGGCTAATGCTGTCCGGTTGCAAGCCATGGTTACCCGTCTTGATGCTTTGAGTCGCCGAAAATTATCTTCCCGTCATGAAAAGCCGGGAGGGAAGTTGAAGCCGCTTCCGGAATTGCCGCCGGTCCCTGATCGTGGTTTCGGATCACAAAAAGGTCGTCTGCCGCTTCCCGTTCACGGCGAAATTATTGAGACGTTCGGCAAGCATAAACATCCGGAATTCAACTCGTTTACGTATAGCAAAGGGTTGTCTATTGCTGCGACTTCAGGAACCGATATCAAGGCAATTTATGAAGGTACCGTTATTTTTGCAGACTATTTCAAAGGTTTTGGTAATATGATCATAGTTGATCACGGGGGAGGGTATTTCACTCTCTATGCCCATGCATTACGGCTTGCAAAAAAAGTCGGCGCCGAGGTAAAACGGCATGAAGCAATAGCAACAGTTGGCGATATAGATTCAGGCAAGGGGAGCATGCTGTATTTTGAAATACGGTATCAGGGAAAGCCGGTTGATCCGGCCGGGTGGGTCCATTGATGAAACGGTTCGGGAAGTAACTATCTTACGGGGGAAGCTAATGAGTGTACGGGGCAGTAAAAAAACAAGGATGATCGCAGGGTTTGCAGTTGTTGTCGCTTTTTTGTCCATTTTCATTATCAGTTCGCAACGTCATAGTTCGGCTGAGGGGAAAGGGAGTGATTATGAATCGATAGAGCTTTTCACCGATGTCATGGCGATTATCAAGAAGAGTTACGTTGAAGAAGTCGATACTAAAAAACTGGTCTATGGCGCTATCAACGGGATGCTTTCGTCACTTGATCCGCACAGCTCGTTTATGCCTCCCGACAGCTATAAAGAGATGAAAATCGATACAAAAGGTGCCTTTGGCGGTCTGGGCATTGAAATTTCCATTAAAGACGGGGTTCTGACCGTTATTTCACCTATCGAGGATACTCCTGCCTTCAAAGCCGGAATCAAGTCCGGTGACATGATTCTTAAAATTGATGATAAATTTACCAAGGATCTGAATATTAATGATGCCGTCAAGCGTATGCGGGGTCAAAAGGGTACTAAAGTCGTTCTGACCATTATGCGTGAGGGATTCGATAAACCGAAGGAGTTTCCGATTGTCCGTGACGTCATTCAGGTTAAGAGCGTCCGGTTCCACCTGATGGCCGGCGGTTATGGCTATGTGCGCATTGCGCAGTTCCAGGAAAAAACCGATGATGACCTGTCGAAGGCTCTTAAGAGCATGAAAGAAGAAAATAAGGGCGAACTTAATGGGCTGGTACTTGATTTACGCAACGATCCTGGCGGGTTGCTAGATCAGGCGGTCAAGGTCGCAGAACATTTTGTTCCTGAAGGGCAGATGGTAGTTTATACCGAAGGGCGCGAAAAAGAGTCCAAGATGCAGTTTCTTGCCAAAAAAGGGGGAAAAGAAGCCAATTACCCGATCATTGTTGTAATCAACGGTGGCAGCGCCAGCGCATCCGAGATTGTTGCCGGTGCCCTGCAGGATCATAAACGCGCTATTGTCATGGGGACCCAGAGTTTTGGCAAAGGATCGGTACAGACAATTATTCCGCTGTCGGATGACTCCGGTCTCCGTTTGACAACCGCCCGATACTACACCCCCAAAGGACGTTCGATCCAGGCAAAAGGGATAACACCTGATATTACGGTTGAGGCGGTTGAACTTCCCAAAACTACCGGAAAAAAAGATACTCTACATCTGCGCGAAAAAGATCTGGAGAATCATTTTGAAGGTGAGGACAAGCCCGAGGCAGATGAAACGAAAAAAGATGAAAAGAAAAACGAAAAGAAAGATGAAAAGAAAGATGAAAAAACCGATAAGGTATCGACTCGGCTGGAAGATAATCTGAAAAACGATTACCAGATACTGAGAGCCCTTGACCTGCTTAAAGGGTGGGAGTTGATCAAGTCGATGGGAAGCGAGAAGTAATATGTCGTAGTAAATGTACACAGGGCATTCGAGAGTCGTTCTCTCTCGAATGCCCTGATTATCGTCAGCCTGCACTGCAGCGTGGAATAGGAAATCTGAACGAAAATGGCTGTTCCACCAAGAAATAGATATAAATCTCGTAAGAAATCGTCAGGGGCTCGCGTACTGCTGCTGGTGCTGGCACTTATTCTCGTTGCTGTCGTTGCCGGTTATTTTCTGCTTTTCGATTCGGCTAAAAAGGATGTCGCACCTCAGAAACAGGAACTATTCCGGGATAAGCCGGCTGTGTCAGCTGTGACAGTTCCAAAACCGGCCATTCAGCGACAGCTTTCCGTTCCGACTCTATCCCATAAGGAACAACACAATTATCCGGAGTCGACGTCTCTTCCGGAAAAAGAAAAATCAGCACCGCTCGTACGTATGTCCGGGCGATTGGCGATAATCATCGACGATATGGGGGGGAGTTTGTCGGAAGCCCGTTCGCTGGCGGCGATCAACGTGCCGCTGACGTTTTCCGTTATTCCGGGGCTACGAGCCGGTAAGGACGTTGCAGCCTTTGCGGTCGCACATAACGTGGAAACGATGATTCATGTTCCGATGCAATCCAAAGGGTGGCCGGCACAACGACTGGAGGAAAACGGTCTTCTTGTGGCAATGGGCGCCGACGAATTACAGGAGCGGGTATCCGGATTTGTACAACAATTTCCCGGAGCGGTAGGAGTCAATAATCATATGGGCTCTGAATTTACCGAGCGAGAGGAAAAAATGTCCGTCGTACTTCAGACGCTGAAGAAGAACAATTTGTTCTTTATCGACAGCGTAACGTCACCGGCGAGTACCGGCTTACGGGTGGCTCAGCGTCTGGGAATCAAGTCAGCCCGCCGCAATGTGTTTCTTGATAACGAACAGGAGCGCGGTTACATTCGTGGTCAGCTCAACCAGGCGATCCGTCTGGCCAAAAAAAATGGTTCGGCAATAGCGATCTGTCATCCGCACCCGGTAACGATTGCAACGCTTGCCGCAACATTGCCCGGACTCGCCGGTCAGGGAGTGCGGCTTGTCCCGGTATCGCAGCTTGTCAAATAGACATTGGTAGTTTGACCGTCTCGGCAAAGTGTTTCTGCAACCGGTGGATGGTTTTGTATGATTCCTCATGCAGGACGGCCTCGGGATTGCCGGGATCCACCGGGTATACCGACAGCCAGCTCTCTTTCCGCAATGAGCCCTCAAATCCAGACAGAGCCTCGTTTAGCAGCAGATATAAACGGTCATGTACACCATTGAACTCTCCTGCATCAAATCCGGGCATGTCAATATTTTTCTGAAGCAGTTGTTCTCCCGCCATGCTGAATTGACGATAATCGAGCCGGCATGCTTCGGAACTGATCCGCGGCATCAGAAGCGATACCGCGCTGGTTGCTTTGTCCGCCACAATCGTTCTGGCTGCATCGAATGTCGGAGCATTTTCATTCAGACCGTAGAGTGTTGAACAAAGCATTGAATTGACGCAACTGCCATGCAGGAAACCACGTGCGGAACGATCAGACGTTTCGAAATAAAAACTGCGGTCATCAGGTTGCTCTGCCAATACCGAGCCGCAAATCAGACAACGCTCCGCTAGACCTTCAAGCCGGGCCAGATACGATTCCTTCTTGTTGGCCTCTTTTTCAAGCAACCATGTATGAAACAGGCATGCCCTGGTTTCCTTAGCTGCATCGACACTTCTGAGGATGTCCCGGGTTATCTCCATGAATTGGCTGTGGACTTCGGTACCGCGGGCGTGAGTCAGGATCGGATATATTTTTCCATCGGGATTGGTATTCAGGCTTTCAACTTTCGGGCTTTTGGAAATATATGAGTCCATGCACCGGTAGCCGCGATTGACGGCAATTGCCCGCAGCAATGTTTTCTGATCCTTGAAAATACCATCGAACTTGATACGCGAGTCGATCAGGCAGGGGAGCAGCGCCAATGATTTTTTGTCGATGCCTCGTTGGTCAAACAGGGCGAAGATGTTTTTGCAGTTTTCAAGGCTGGGCAGATCCTTGACCGGTATCAGCACCCGGTCAGCGGCATACAGGGCGTTCTGGGTCAGTATGTTGAGGTCCGGACGCGTATCAATGATGACTATTCCGGATATGCCGGACTCAGCCAGCATCCGGGTAAGTGTCATCGGCCCTTTGAAGCGCTCGTGGATATCGCCCAACTCGGTTGATGAACGAATAAAACCGACACCGTACTGTCCGGTCTGAACAACATCGCATGCTTTTTCACCCATCAGCAGGGCGTGAACATCGGGAGACGCCTCCTCACGCTTGTTCAACTCGAACATTTTGTCAATTGTGAAGTGATTGTCGAAAGAGAATATTGTTACGGGCAGATCTTCACGCATCGCTTTCAGATATATCGCCAGGTTGGTTGCAAGGGTTGTCTTTCCGACACCCCCTTTTTCAGATGAGATTGTTATGGTATAAGGATAAACATGCATGAAATTCGGTACCGCCATAGAGATGAATTGAGATTGACCCTTACGGGCCGGGGGATGATAGTAGCCAATTTGACGTGGCTGGTCAACCGTTTGCTGGGAAAGACAATAATTGTCTCTGCTCGTACCATGGCTTGCATCTTGCGATTACTTGGTTATACTTCATCCGGATGCAAGCGGTAGAACAGGAATGTATTTGAATCAGAGGAGAACGTGATGCGTCTTACTCCGGCAACAGAGCTTGAATACCGTTGCAAAAAACTCCAGGAACAGATGGTAGCTGATTCACTTGATGCGGTCATCATTGTCCAGAATGCCGACCTGTTTTATTTTACCGGCACTGTTCAGAGCGGTAATCTGTATGTTCCGGCTTCCGGTCAGCCGCTTTTCATGGTTAGAAAGGATGCGGGGCGCGCCCGCATGGAATCCGGTCTCAAGGAGGTGATACCCTTTGGCTCGATCAGGGAGATCCCTGCCGTGTTGGCCTGTTACGGGTATCCAGCCCCGAAACGGATCGGGTTGGAGTTGGATGTTTTACCGGTAAATTTGTTTGAACGATATCGCACGCTCTTTATAAATGCGGATTTTCAGGATGCAACCCCTTTGATTCGGAAGGTCAGGATGATAAAATCTCACTACGAGATTCATCTTATGAAGGACGCTGCCGATCAGGTCGATCTGGTCTATCGGCGTGCCGGGGAGATAATCCGAGTCGGAATGACGGATCTGGATGTGGCGGCAGAACTTGAATATACCGCCCGCAGGGATGGGCATCAGGGGTTGATACGAATGAGGGGGTTCAATTTGGATGGCTGTTTCGGGCACGCTTTTTCCGGTGCCGATAGCGCCGTACCGGCGTATTGCGATTCACCTTTGGGGGGGATGGGGCTTAATCCATCATTCGGTCAGGGTGCAGGCATGAAGAGGATTGAGCGTCATGAACCGGTCATTATCGATTTTTCCGGTTGTGTTGACGGGTATCTGAGTGACCAGACCCGGGTGTTTTCCATTGGAGAACTGTCTGAACGGCTGCAAAGAGCGTATGACGATATGATCAAAATCCAGGCACTGATGGAGCGTACAGCTGAAGTCGGAATGAGTTGGGGAAGGTTGTATGATGTCTGTCGGCAATCTGCCGTTGAAATGGGGTATGCCGACTACTTTATGGGAGCGAAAGGGGCGCAGGTTTCATTTATAGGACATGGCTTGGGAATAGAAATGGATGAATATCCATTTATTGCTCGCGGTTTAGATCAAATGCCGCTTGAAACGGGGATGGCATTCGCGTTTGAGCCGAAAGTCGTTTTTCCGGGAGAAGGTGCAGTCGGCATTGAAAATACCTTTTATTTGAGTAATGAAGGGCTTAAGCGTCTTACATACTCCAGTGACGAGTTGGTAATTTTGAACTGAGGTGGCCAGGTAAAATTTTTGTTGCATTTTCCGTATACGGTCGAGTATAACTGCCGTGTAAAATTGTATACAGTATGCTGAATAAGAGTCCAGTTTCTCCCCGCAAGAACTAATGGATCAGATGTTAGGAAGCTGCACGGCTTTTTATCCGGGTTCAACCCCACACCACGAAAAGGAGAGTAAAACAATGGCCCTGAAAGACACGCTCAAGCTGAAGATTGAAGAACACCGTCCCCGTACCGGCAAGCTCGTCAAAGAATTTGGTCAGGTTGTTATCGACAAAGTTACCATCGATCAGTGTATCGGTGGTGCCCGTGATATCCGTTCACTCGTAACAGATATCTCCTATCTGGATCCGCAGGAAGGTATCCGTTTCCGTGGCAAGACCATTCCTGAGACCTTTGCAGCGCTGCCAAAGGCCGCCGGCTCTGCCTATCCGACCGTAGAGTCCTTCTGGTACATGCTTCTTACAGGAGACGTTCCGACTGACGATCAGGTCGCTGAAGTTGTTGCAGAGTGGAAAACACGTCAGATTGTTCCTCAGTACGTATTTGATGCACTTCGCGCATTACCGCGTGACAGTCATCCGATGGTCATGCTCTCCGTTGCGATGCTGGTACTACAGAAAGACTCCAAATTTGCCGGTTTCTACAACTCCGGTAAATTCAACAAAATGACTGCCTGGGAATATGTCTACGAAGATGCGTGTGATATTGTTGCCCGTATCCCCGTTATCGCTGCTTTCATTTATAACCTGAAGTATCGTGATGATAAGCAGATCGCTATCGATCCCACCCTTGACATGGGCGCCAACTTTGCCCATATGATCGGCCAGAGTGAAGAGTACAAAGATGTTGCACGTATGTACTTCATCCTGCACTCCGATCACGAGTCGGGTAACGTTTCGGCTCACACCACACATCTGGTGCACTCGGCTCTTTCTGATCCCTACTATGCATACTCCGCTGGTCTCAACGGCCTTGCCGGTCCCCTGCACGGTCTTGCCAATCAGGAAGTTCTTGACTGGACTCTCAAGTTCCAGGAAAAATACTGCAAAGATGTTGAGCCTACCGCAGAACTGATCAAAGCCGCTCTCTGGGACACTCTTAATGCTGGTCAGGTTATTCCTGGTTACGGTCATGCGGTTCTCCGTAAGACCGATCCCCGCTATACCTCACAGCGTGAGTTCTGCCTGAATACTGAGGGTCTCAAAGATTACCCGCTCTTCAAAGTTATTGCCATGATCTTCGAAGTCGCTCCAGGCGTTCTCACAGAGCACGGCAAGACTAAAAACCCATGGCCGAACGTTGACGCACAGTCCGGCGTTATTCAGATGTACTTTGGTCTGACCGAGTTTGAATTCTACACCGTTCTGTTCGGTGTAGGCCGCGCCCTCGGCTGCATGGCCAACATTACGTGGGACCGTGGCCTTGGCTACGCTCTTGAACGTCCGAAATCAGTTACTACTGCAATGCTCGAAAAATGGGCTGCAGCTGGCGGTCGTGAATAAGCATAATTTTCTAAACATCATAAATCAGTATAAAGAGGGGGCGCAGAAATGCGGCCCCTCTTTATTTTCTTTCTTGCAAAAAAAATATTGTGCGGTATAAAGGACTGTATCGGTCGTATTTGAAACCAATCTTCAGGAGGCATAATGGCAGCTTCAATCAAGGGAACCAAGACCGAGCAAAATCTGCTTAAATCGTTTGCGGGTGAGAGTCAGGCCCGGAATCGGTATACATATTTCGCCGGTGTCGCAAAAAATGAGGGCTTTGTTCAAATCGCAGACATTTTTGAAGAAACTGCCAATCAGGAAAAAGAACATGCCAAGCGTTTTTTCAAATTTCTGGAAGGAGGCGATCTGGAAATAACCGCTTGTTTTCCTGCCGGAAAAATCGGTTCCACTGCCGAGAACCTGCTTGCGGCTGCGAACGGCGAACATGAGGAGCATACGCATCTCTATCCCGCTTTTGCTGCAATCGCCAGAGAAGAAGGCTTTCCGGTAATTGCCGCAGCGTGGACAGCCATATCGGTCGCCGAGAAGCAGCATGAAAAACGGTATCGCGACCTGTATGACAATATCGATGCGGGACGAGTGTTTACCAGAGACGGTGACGTCGTCTGGCGCTGTCGTAATTGCGGATATATTTATGTCGGTACGGATGCGCCTGAGGTTTGCGCCGCTTGTTTGCATCCGAAAGCTCATTTTGAACTGCTTGGCGAGAACTGGTAATTTTCAGAGCCCCTTACTCGGGCTACTACAATACAGAGGAGAAGGAATACATGGCAAAATCACTTGAAGTCTACAAATGCGAGTTGTGCGGTAACATTGTTGAAGTCATACACGCGGGTGGGGGGTCTCTTTCATGCTGTGGCCAGGAGATGAAGCTGTTGTCGGAAAACACGGTCGAAGCAGCCAAAGAAAAACATGTTCCTGTGATTGTCGTTGCTGACGGTGTCGTCACGGTGACAATCGGTTCAGTTGCTCACCCGATGGAAGAAAAACATTACATCGAGTGGATTGAGCTGATTGCCGACGGCAAGGCGTATCGTCAGTTTTTGAATCCTGGAGATGCGCCGGTCGCTACTTTTAACGTTACCGCAGCTGAGCTTACCGCACGTGAATTGTGCAATCTGCACGGAGTCTGGTCTGCACAGAGCTGATCCGGGTTTCGTGCATAGACGGCTCTTTCAGGCCTTCCGGGTTTCCGGAGGGCCTGAAGTTATTTTGACGGAAACAGGGATCTTTACACATTTCCCCGGCTCATGTATCATCTTCCTGTGAAACGAATTTTAACTCTCTACATAATACGTGAAATATCCTCGCTCTTTCTGCTTGGCATTGTCATTTTTACTCTGGTTCTGTTGATGGGGCGGCTGATCACATTGACTGATCTGGTCGTGTCACATGGTGTTCCCCTGGCAGATGTCTGCAGAATGATCATGTACCTTGTACCTTCATTTCTGGTAGTTACAATTCCCATGGCATTTTTACTGGCGGTGCTGCTGGCGTTTGGGCGGCTGTCGGCCGATAACGAGATTGTCGTTATCAAAGCCAGCGGCATAAGCCTTGTCCGAATTATGCCACCGGTGATCTTCTGTGCGACCGTGGCAGGGTTATTGACGCTGGGGGCAAGTGTAATCGGCGTGCCGTGGGGTAACAGCGCTTTCAAGGAACTCAGCCTCCAGGTGGTGAAACGAAATATTACCGCCACTATTCGCGAAAAGACATTTTGGGATGATATTCCGGGTGTCGTCATGTATACCGACACGTACGATGAACCGGGGCATATGTTGAAAGGAGTTGTAATTCATGATGGCCGCAATCCTGATCGTCCCATGACAATTTTTGCCCATGACGGTGTTATTTCGAGTGGCGCAGAGAGTCAGGCGCTGCTTTTGTCTTTACATGACGGTTCTATACATATGGCTGGTAACAAAGGTCTCTACCGGTTGGTCCATTTTGGCGAATACGTCATGATGGCTGGTGAAAAGAAAAACAGCGAAATCCTCCGGAATGAAGCGGATATGTGGATATCCGAGCTTCGGGGCCGGATTGACGATCCCGGTACTACTGTCAAGGACCGTCTGAAGGTGATGGCAGAGTTGTACAGTCGCTTTACTTTTCCGTTTGCGTCGCTGGTTTTTGCAATCCTGGCGGTTCCCTTGGGGATCCGTAATCGTCGTTCAGGCAAATCCGGCGGTTTTACCGTCAGTATTTCCATAATACTTGTCTATTATGTTCTGATGTCGGTGATGCGCACCGTTGCGGAACGGGGTGTTCTACCTCCGGTTGTTGCGCTCTGGATTCCCAATATGGTTTTCTTTGTGCTGGGATGGTTTCTGTTGCGGATGGCATCGCTTGAGAAGAGCATTCCGCACCTTTCTCTTCGGACTGTTCTTGATTCTTTCCGGAGGGCGTCCTGATGGGGATCCTCGATCGGTATATCGGTCAGACGTGGTTACGCCTTCTGATGCTCTGTCTGGGCGGCTTTGTGGGGATCTATCTGGTTATTGATCTGATTGAAAAAGTTCCGCGCTTTCTTCGTTCCGGTGGATCCGCAGGCGATATGCTGGAGTATTTTTTCTGGAAACTTCCGGAAATGGTGAGTCGCACAGCCACGTTTTCAATCCTGATGGCTACGCTGCTGACACTTGGAGTTCTGTCACGCGACAGTGAAATCGTCGCCATGCGCAGTTGCGGTATCAGCCTGTTGAAAATTTCGTTGCCGATGCTGGTACTCGGTTTTATGGCCAGCATCATGTTGTTGATTAATGCCGAATTGATCCTGCCGCATAGTTATGCCCGTACCGAACTGATCGACCGTATCAAGGTCAAAAAACGGGGGGAAAGTGTCACATTCAAACGGAATAATATCTGGTTCCGTTCCCGCTCGATGATCCTGCAGGCACGTCTGTTTGAGCCGAAAACCAGAACGTTGAGCGGCGTCGTGGTTTGGAGCGTAGATGGTTCGATGAATCCGGTCAGCAGAATCGACTCGGCGACGGCGGTTTATCGTGAAGGACGCTGGATACTTAATTCCGCCACGACGAGAAACTTTCAGACTGCGGCCGGATATGCGCCGCAATTTGTGCAGACGCTGGCGCTTGACCTGAGCCTTAAGGTGGAAGACTTACAAGTTCTCGATTCCGATGCTGATAACATGAGTATCCGTACTCTGAAGGAGTACGCGGAAAACCTGAAGCGGGGGGGATATCAGGCGTTTCGTTACCTGACATTGATGCACACCAAAATTGCATCTCCCTTTGCTGCCCTGATAATGGTGCTGCTCGGGATTCCGTTTGCATTGCGAAACAGCCGTTCCGGTGGTATTGCGATGGGAATCGGCGCCAGTGTCGGTATCGGATTTGCTTATTTTGTTGTTAACGCCGTGCTGCTCTCGTATGGGAGAAGCGGTGTTTTACCCCCGCTTGTTGCTGCGTGGGGCGCCAATATTCTTTTCATGCTGAGCGGAATCTGGCTTTTCATGACGGTAAGATCGTAACAAATATCAACTTTAATGATTTGGGAGTTTCCCAATGCGGTTACTATCCTTGCAAGCTGTTTTTGTCGTACTCTTTATCTGTCTGGCGAACGGAGCCGTTGCTGCCGAACGGCCCAGACGGGTAACGAGCGAGACCGCCCCAAAGCCGTCTCCTGTTCCTCTTGCTATTCTCAGCATCATCCCGGCACAGGCTGAGCCGGGCGCAAAAGTACTGCTGTCAGGGACCGGTTTCGGTGGTAATGCGACTGTTTTTCTGGGGAGTGTAGAAACCCCCCTCCGGATTACCGGCATCAAACAGGCTGAATTTACTATACCGTCCCATCTCGATGCGGGTTTGTATGCTCTTTACCTGCAACGCTCCGACGGCACGACCGGCAGATCCTATAATTTTACGGTACTCCCGTTGCGTCCCGTGCTCAACTCGTTACAACCATCCCAGATCAGCTCCTGCGCCGCTGGTACGGAGCGGGAAGTTGTTGCACGTGGCAGAAACTTTGGCGAAAGTTCGATGCTTTTCTTTGATGGGGCGGTAATTGCCGGTACACTCCTTTCGCCGGAGTCACTGTCTTTTTCCGCTCCGAATGCACCGGGGGGGCTGCATCAGGTTCAGATAAAAAATTCTCCTGAAAACAGTTCGGTGGCAATGACCATTGCTGTTGAAACCCGGCCGGAAATAGGGGAGGTGACAATTGGAGACTCGCATGTCAATTATTATGAGCTGATTATCTCCGGAAAAAACTTCAATCAAAATTCATCGGTCTATGTGGATGGTTTGCAGATTGGTGGTCGTGGCGGACAGGATATGGCCGAACGGGAAAAGCTGATCTATATTGGCTGTACGAAACTTGTCTACCAGCGGCACCCCTATTCTCCGGTCAACAAGGATTTTCGTCTCCAGATTGTCAACCCTGGGGGTGAGGCCAGCCAGGTTATTACTGTCACCGCTCCCTGAAGTCAATAAAAATACAAGGATACGTTTATGATGCAGGCAAAAAGCAGGTTTCATTCGTTGTACACGCTCTGGTTGATGATTGTTCTGTTTTCCACCGTAACCCGGACTATTCTGTTGGTTAAATCGTTTCACCAGCTTGATCCGTCGATCCTGTTGTTGTTGAAAATATATGCGGTCGGTTTTTTCTTTGATTGCGTGCTGTTTTCCTATTTTGCCATCCCGTTTGTTCTGGTTGCTATTCTTCTGACGGACCGGGTGTTCAACAGCACGGTTTTCAGGATGTGCATGTATGTTGTCGGTTTTGTCATCAGTTATTTGTTGTTGTTTAATGTTGTTGCCG
>CAIYZD010000801.1 GCA_903930585.1 uncultured Geobacteraceae bacterium
AACTGTCATATGGTTGGCATGATTGAGAACAGCCCCTAGGGATGTCAGGGGGTTTTTGAGATTGGAAATATATTGAAGTTACCTGAAAGGATATCAAGCGAGGACGTAATTTATTCTGAGTTTCCGTTTTACCCGGTCAGCCTGGACAGACCGGACAAGTACGGTGATTGCAAAGGATAGAGATGTCTGGGCAATGATTTTACTCTGACACTTTTTCCTTACCCTACTAACCCGTTCGCACATTCCAATAGCGCCAGTCGTAATTTAGTCCCGGAGACTGGCTTCATCTCATGCCGTAGATCACTAAGGCCATCTGCTTGCCTCTGCTCTTCGGATAATTCAAAGGCCGATAGAACAATTGCCGGAAGTGATTTATTATGTGTATGCACTTGCTTCAGCATCTCCAGTCCATCCATTGTGGGCATCGCAATATCGGTTATGATAATGTCCGGATTGTGTTCGCGGTAGGCAGCCAATCCTTCTTCGCCGTCTTTGGCTGTTATCAGTGTCCCAACCATTCGAGACAGAAACTGGCTGTACTGGTCTCGGGTCTCATCGTCGTCTTCAACATACAACACGGTAAGGCCTTTCAACTGGTCTAAGTCACGCATACCAACATCAACAGTCTTTTTCCGTAACGGACGTGCTGATGAAAGCCATTTTTCAAGGACGGCAGCAAGCGCATCCTTTTTGACCGGCTTTGATGTAAAATCGTCCATACCGGCTTCAAGGCACTTTTCACGATCCTCTTTGAAGGCGTTGGCGGTCATTGCAATGATAGGTATATCGTGGTTCAGCACATTAGATTGCGGATTGCGAATAGCTGCAGTTGCTTCATAGCCGTCGATTACCGGCATCATGCAATCCATTAACACGAGATCATACTGGTTTCTTGATAGTGCAGCCACCGCTTGCTCTCCATCCTCTACTACATCGACAGTGCAGCCGAGCGATTTAAGCATATGCAGTGCAACTTTCTGATTGATAGCGTTATCTTCAGCCAAAAGGATATGAGCGGTAAGGTCATCCAGCTTTTCAACAGTGCGGAAGATGCGGTCTCGTGGTTTATCGGCCTCAACCTGTTTGGCTTTTATAGCTTCTGCACTCTGTCTTTCAAGTTTGGCAGTGAACCAGAAGGTGGAACCTTTTCCCAATTCACTGGCAACCCCGATCTCACCCCCCATTAGCTCAACCAGCTGTTTGCTGATAGTCAGCCCCAAGCCGGTACCCCCGTATTTACGCGTTGTAGAAACATCAACCTGGGTAAAGGGAGAAAAGATCGCTGAAAGACGAGACTCAGGTATGCCAATTCCGGTATCTTGAATTGAGAACTTTACTATTGCTGCCCCATCCTGATCGGAAACAAGTGATGCAGTAACGGTAACAGAACCTTGCTTGGTGAACTTGATCGCATTGCCTACCATGTTGGTAACAATCTGCCGAAGCCTTCCGGGATCACCTTCCAGTAATATCTGTACATCAGGCTCAATGTGACAGGACAACTCAATCCCGTTATCAACGGCGCGATGGGCAAGGAGTCGGATGATATCATCCAAAATTTGTTGCAGGTTAAAATCAATAAGCTCCAGATCAAGATTGCCTGATTCAATCTTGGAAAAATCAAGAATATCGT
>CAIYZD010000802.1 GCA_903930585.1 uncultured Geobacteraceae bacterium
CCCCGCTGGGGTCGCACTGCCTGTACAAACAACCATTCTCAAGAAGTGGCACGATGGAAGTATCAAATGGCTGTTGCTTGATTTTGCTGCGACCGTACCTGCGCATGAGCGTGTGGTTTATCGGCTCATTCATAGCAACGACTCACTCCAAGCAGATCCTAATCCAATCATCATAACCAAGGGGCCCGACCAGTGGCGGATTGCAACCAGTGCGGTTGAATTTATTGTCGACGCCAATGAATTCCGTCCCTTCACAAGCATTATTGTGAATAAGAAGGAGCTCCTTGCTTCGGGGGGGGCTTCCTGTCTGCTTGGCTTGGAGGAGCGCAACCTTACGCCGGAAGTTGAAAACATTAGTGTCGAGTCGGAAGGGCCCCTTCGGGCAATTATCCGGCTGGAAGGTCGGTTTGACAATGACCAGCTCACCTCGCCACGATTTATCTGTCGTCTCCATTTCTGTGCTGACAGTAGCCATGTAATGATTGAGTTGACACTGCTTAACCCCCGTTCAGCGACTCATCCTGGTGGACTGTGGGATCTTGGTGATAACGGATCGCTACTGCTCAAAGAATTCTCGCTGCATTTTCCTCTAGAAAATTTTGGAAGCAGCCGGATAGTCTGTTCACCTGAACAAGGGCTTACTTCACTTCAATTTACGCCGTCATCAAATGGAATGCGGATCTATCAGGAGTCCAGTGGTGGTGAAAACTGGAACAGTCCCGTCCACCGCACAAGGGATGGCAACATTCGGTTACGCTTTAACGGCTATGAAATATCCGAAGGTGGGAAAAAAATAGCAGATGGCAAGCGTGCTACCCCGGTTGTCTGGTGTGGTGAAGGCGAAACCGGAGTAGCAGCAGTTATGCCCTATTTCTGGCAGGAATTTCCCAAAGCATTCTCAGCCGATACCGCAGGGCTGAAGGTCGAGCTGTTCCCTGTATGCGCTCCCGACCTACACGAACTTCAGGGTGGCGAACAGAAAACAATCATTATCCATCTCGATTTCGCTACATTTCCCGATGGACTGACGTGGGCGCGTTCGCCGCTGGTTGCAGCACCTTCGCCTGAAACATGTCGCACTTCCGGCGTTTTTCCTGATTTGCCGCCAACTGCGGGAGAAACAGGCGTCATTGACCTTGTTGATCAATTTATTACGCCTGACGAATTGCTCAATAAACGGGAAGTCGTTGACGAATATGGCTGGCGCCACTTTGGTGATTTCTATGCCGATCATGAAGCGCTTTACCATAAAGGTGATGAGATCTTTGTCTCGCACTACAATAATCAGTATGATGGCATCGGCGGGGCGTATCGGAAGTTCCTGGCAACCGGTAATACCGCATGGGGGGCTCTGGCATTCGATCTGGCGCGCCATGTGTGTGATATTGACTGTTACCACACTGAGCAGGATCGTGAAGAATATAGCGGCGGGCTGCACTGGCATACCGATCATTATGTTGACGCGGGCCTGTCTACGCATCGCTCATCTTCGATAGAACATCTGAAGGTCAAAGATCCCCGCTTTTGCGGCGGTGGACCTGGAGCGGAGCATTGCTATTCCTCCGGACTTTTGACGCACTATTTTATGACCGGCAACCCCGAATTCCGCACCGCTGTCATCAATATGGCAGAGTGGGGGCAGATTTCCCTGACCGGTCCACGTACAATACTTGCTGTTCTCAAGAAATCTATCAGCTTTGTCAAACAGCTTCAGCACGTTGATACTGTGAACAGGCCAATGTTTCCGCGCTATCCTTTTACTCGAGGGACAGGCAATGTACTGACCGCTTCTCTTGATGCCTTTGAGGCGTCAGGTGACAGGAAATATCTGCTCTGGGTTGAAGAGGTGATTCGAGATACCATCCATCCGGATGATGATATTGCTGCCAGAAACTTGTTAAATGCCGAAGCCGCGTGGTCGTACACCGTGTTTTTGGGCGCAATTGCCAAGTACCTTGAAAAGAAAATTTCTCTTGAGGAGTTTGACGGCAGCTTTGCATACGCAAAGTCTTCGTTTCTTGCCTATACCGAGTGGATGTGTGCGAATGAATATCTGTATTTGGATAAGCAGGAAATTCTTGAATACCCCAACGAGACTTGGGCTGCCCAGGATCTCCGCAAAAGCGTAATCTTCCATTATGCCGCCAGGTACGGCGATTCTCAATGGCGGGAACGGAATTTGGCACGTTCGCGATTTTTCTTTGAGATGGCACAACAACAGTTATTACAGCGTCCGACGAGCAGATTTACTCGACCGGTCGTTTTGATGTTACAAAACGGCTGGGTTGGGGCGCACCTTGATACCATCAAACCGTTGCCTGCTTCGGCAGCTACGGTGACAACAGTTACCGGACGACCTTCTCCCCAATTAACACTCGGCTCAGTCGTTTTTCGCGTCTCGTTTGAATTGACAAGGGCTATGAAAGAAACGACTATCAAGCGGGAATGTGCCTGGCTTCGGGCGAGGATGTAACAATGATGTATGAAAGAAGAGCCTTCTAATAATGGGGGCTGATATAGATCGG
>CAIYZD010000803.1 GCA_903930585.1 uncultured Geobacteraceae bacterium
CACTTGGAACTAACGCTCACGGCAGAAAGAATTGGGGAAAAATACTGTCCAGTAATTTCCGGATTCACTGTCCAGTCAAAACCGGATTCACTGTCCAGAAAAACCGGATTGCGCACATTCAGAACAGACCGTCAACAAAAATACCCTACAAGGAGATTCAAATAGTGCGAAATATAGGTTAATAAATGGCTGATATCGGCCCACCCGTTACGGAGAAAAACCATTGCTGTTGGTAAACAGAATCTTGATAAACTTAAAAGCCTTACCGTGTTGTATGTTGAGGATGACGATGACACGCGTAAGCAGTACAGCGAGTTTCTGTCCCGTATGGTCGGCGTTTTGATAACCGCAAAAGATGGGGCGGAAGGGCTGGCCGCCTACCACCTGCACCATCCTGATATTATCATCACCGATATCAGGATGCCGGTGATGGATGGCCTGGAAATGCTGAAACAAGTGCATACCTTTGATGCATCAATCCCGGCAATTGTCTTGTCGGCCTTTGAAATAACTGAAGATCAGAGACAATCCGGGGGTCTCGGGGAGTTGAGACATGAATTGAAACCTCTCACCGGAACACAGTTACAAGTAACACTGCTGGAGTGTGCGGATGGACTTCGAGGCGAACGGCTACAACAGGGTGGTGTGGAGATTTCGGAGGGTTACAATGACTGACAGTAAGCCCTCTCTCTGTGGATTGCCGACTGGTCGGGGAGTTACGGGTGATCTTAAACAAACGACAGAAATGTTTCATAGGTTTTTTATCGACGTGATCAGAAAAATTCTGAAGTATTTTGTCTTTTATCCGTATATTTTTGCTCTCATCCTCACGCATAAGCCTCAATCTGGTAACAACTGAGGTTACATGGTGGGTTCATTTTCCATATGATCTGAATCGTTGATTCAATGAGGTATGCCACTTTCCAAAATATGGTCTCACAAATGGTTCAAAATTGGGAGGTGAGTAATTGGTTTAAAGCCTTACTGACTGGGCTTTTGCATGAAATCCTATGAAACATTACTGTCGTTTGTTTAATTGTACTTGATTACCTTTAATGATATCAGCGAGCGCAAACTGGCTGAAAAGGCACTTCAGGAAAAAAACGAAATCATCACACATCTTGCCGTGACGGCCAGTTTCGGCGTTGCCCAGTTGAAGGAGGGGCAGGACGATGATGCCCTAATGAGGCGGGTTGACGCTCACTCTATCGAGCTAAGCATGAGGAGCGCAACCGGGTGGTAGCGGCGTGTGACGTGCCGGTACCCTAAAAAATCGGTATTCCTTTTTTCATACTGTAACACTCCTTAGCGTGAGTTTTCGTACCGTTAGACTTCACACCCCTCAAAGTAGATGACGTTCATCATATAGTTGCAAAACCATATTCTACTCGATCCAGCTAATCTGGATCGAGTAGGTCAGACCCTCCTCGCAAACTCCTCAAAACCTTCGATGGGAAGTGGCCGGCTGTAAAAATGGCCCTGATAGGCATGGCAACCTGAACTCGATAGAAAATCTCGTTGTTCTGCGGTTTCCACCCCCTCTGCGATTATGCCAAAACCCAAGTTCTGGGCCAACGCAATAATGGTTCTGACTATTGTGGCATCATTATGATCAATTAGCACATCACGCACGAACGACTGGTCAATTTTCAACTGATCCAGCGGTAGTCGCTTTAGGTAAGATAGTGATGAATAGCCTGTACCAAAGTCATCCAGCGAGAAACCTACGCCCTTGCCTTTTAATGCAAACATTTTCTCAATAATTAAATTCATATTTGACACCAGCATGCTCTCGGTGAGTTCCAGCTTCAGTCTCTGTGGATTGGCGCCAGTGCTATGAAGTATTGCCAGCACCTGGTCGACAAAATCAGCCTGATGGAACTGATGTGCGCTGACATTCACCGCAACTGTCAGGTGAGCCATATCTGGATGGGCTGCCCATTGAGACAATTGCCTGCAGGCAGTTTCCAGCACCCATTGGCCTAATGGCAGAATCAGCCTGCTTTCTTCGGCAAGTGGAATGAAATCGATTGGCGATACCATACCGCGTTCGGGGTGGTGCCAGCGTACCAGGGCTTCAGAACCGGTCAGTTGGCCACCTGCCATCTGAGCCTGATAGTGGAGCAAAAACTGGTTTTCGTGAACGGCGTTACGTAGGTCTTTTTCAAGTGCAGCTCGTTTTTTTACCACTGTTTCCATTTCTGGGTCAAAGAAACGCATGGTATTGCGCCCGGCATCCTTTGCCTTGTACATAGCAATGTCTGACTGTCTCAACAGGTCTTCGATCTCAGCCTGGTCACCACTAAATAGCGTTGCACCAATGCTTGGAGTGCTGTGATAGGTAATGTCCTTGAGATAATATGATTGATTGAGGGCGGCAAGAATCTTCTCGCCAATGACTTCCGCCTGGCTTGCGGCAGTTCTCTTGTCCGTGCTCAAGTTTATCAGAATTATTACAAACTCATCGCCACC
>CAIYZD010000804.1 GCA_903930585.1 uncultured Geobacteraceae bacterium
AAACCCATATGGGTTTTATTTCATAAAAATTTCAATGTGTAAAGAAACTTTACACTTTTTTTCGGGATAAGCTGAGAAATAATTATAAATAATTAAGTTTACTGATTTCTGTGAATTTGTTAGGGCGGTGATTTGATGATAAGAAAGCAGTCAGCTATGCGGCAAATGGCACCCTGGCCGTGGACGGAGAAATCAAGGTCGGCAGCAGCGGCGTCGCATGCAGCAGTATGGTGAAGCAAGCCGCAGGGTTTCACTGAAGATGGACAAGGACAAAAATTGAAAATACTGCTGGAGCGGATGACGGGAAAGCTTGAAATATGACGAATGAAAACGCTGTGTATTTTGGGGCGTCCCATAAAAACGGCGCAGTTTGAATTGTAAAGGTCATCCTTTTCCGGGGATGTGGTACTGCGGCAGATACTGGAAATTTGATATGATCGGTACGAAGCTATAGCGGAAATGGCTGGTTTGGCCAAGACGGGGAAATGGAAGTGAGGTGAGAAACATGGTGACAACAAGTATAACTACTGGTTATACTCAATAGCAAAAAAGGAGTATAACTATGCTCGCCATTAAAACTGCAATTTCCATCGACAAAGAAACGTACAATAATGTCGAAAACCTTGCAAAGGAAATGAACGTGCCTCGTAGTAAACTGTTTGTAATTGCTATGAAAGAATTCATTGAGCACCGGAAAAACAGGGCTCTGTTAGAGCAGATAAATGCTGCTTATTCTTCAGAGCCAACAGCAGAGGAACAAACACTCCGGAAGGTATCACGGCAGCAGCATAAGCGTGTTGTGGAGCGTGAATGGTGATCAGTCAGGGTGATATTTACTGGATTGAATTCGACGAGCCTGTTGGATCTGAGCCGGGATACAAGCATCCACATGTTGTTGTTCAGAATAATTTGTTCAACCAAAGCAGGATTAATACGGTTGTCGTATGCCCGCTCACGAGTGTGAGCAAACGCGCCAGTGCTCCAGGTAACGTTCTTCTTGCCAAAGACGAAACCAATCTACCCAAAGATAGTGTAGTCAACGTCTCACAGATCATTACGGTTGATAAAGATCATCTGGAAAATTATACCGGTACGCTCTCATCAAAAAGAGTTTCCGAAATTCTCTCTGGTATAAAGTTAGTATTGGAGCCTCGAGAACCTGACTAAACTGAACACAAAAAAAACGGCATGCCGGTTTTTTTGTGTTCAGAATGTCAATCAGGCTATTTTCTGACGAAATCCGCTTTGGCAAACGAATACTGGAAATTCATATGATCGGTGTAGGTGCCGTTCAGGATGCCGACGACATCTTCCGTGAAAACCAGCTCTTCATCGGTCGGAATAACGAACACTTTAACCGGGGAGTCATCGGTGGTAATCAGGGTCTCCCGCTTACGGGTCATGGCGCTCTTGTTGCGTTCGCGGTCGAGGACGATGCCGATGTGCTCAAGTCCTTCGATCGCTTTTTCGCGGATGGCTGCTCCCATTTCTCCGACACCGGCGGTGAATACGACCGCGTCAAGCTTGCCGATGGCAGCCATGAAGGCGCCGATATATTTTTTCAGACGGTATGCTTCTATGTCCAGTGACAATTGACAGCGCTTGTCACCGGCATTCGCGTGTTCGATGACGTCGCGGCGGTCGGTAAAACGACCGGTAATCCCCATAACGCCGCTTTTTTTGTTGAGAATACTATCAATTTCCTTGGCCGAGAGGTTGTTTTTCTGCATCATGAATGCGGGAATAGCCGGGTCGATATCGCCGCAGCGGGTACCCATGACCGCTCCTTCCAGCGGGGTAAGCCCCATGGTGGTGTCGACCGAAACGCCATTTTTGATGGCGCAGTGCGAAACACCGTTGCCGATATGCATGGTAACAATATTGGTGTCTTTCGGATCCTTGCCGAGCAGAACGGCGGCGCGTTTTGACACGTACAGGTGTGAGGTGCCGTGAAAACCGTAACGCCGGACCTGATGCTGTTCATACCATTCGTACGGGAGTGGGTAGATATATGCATGCTCCGGCATCGTCTGGTGGAAAGCGGTATCAAAAATGGCGACATGAGGAACGGTCGGCATCAGGGTCTGGGCAGCCTCGATCCCTTCGATGTTGGGGGGGTTGTGGAGAGGGGCCAGGTGCTGCACCTCTTTTACGGCATCCAGCACATTCTCGTCGATCATGACGGAACAGGTGAATTTCTCTCCGCCATGTACAACACGATGACCAACCGCGGATATCTCGTCGACGCTTTTCAGAACTCCATGAACCGGGTCGGTAACCGTTTTGATGAGCAGATCGATTGCCTCCTGATGGTTGGCGCAATCTTGCTCGTGATGGTAATTGTCACGGCCGGGGATTTCATGCATGATAAACGAACCGCCAACGATAACGCGTTCTACCATCCCCTTGGCGACAACCTCCATTTTTTTCCAATCGAAAAGCTGGTATTTTACCGATGAGCTGCCGCAGTTCAGTGCCATGATAATCATGTATGCCCCCTTCAAAATAAACGGAGAATTATATTATAATCTCAGTAAAAAAATAACATCGAAACTAAAATAACTAGCTGTAATAAAACTGTTTTTTATATATACACGGAACGGGAAATGAATTCAACAAAATATGTGCAGGAGGATTTGCGGAGAGGAAATTTCTTTGCTGGACATTTAAAAAACGGTATGGTACATCAATCAACAGCGTTGCCAACCGGCGAGCTAATCTTACAAGGAGGTGAAATTGTGGCCCATACTATTACTGAAGATTGCACAAATTGTGCAGCATGTGAGGACTCCTGTCCCGTTAACGCTATCAGCGAGCAGGGATCGAAGCGTGCTATCGACGCCGATACCTGTATCGACTGCGGCGCGTGTGTTGATACCTGCCCCGTAAGCGCTATCCATGCCTAATTGACATTGATCGCAATGCACACAAAAAAAGCCCGTGGCAGCACGGGCTTTTTTTGTGAATTATGAATTATTCATCCCTTATCCTTCATCCTTCTTTTCTCGGCAGGTACCGTTCCTTCTCGCTGTAGATGCAGCCGCAATACTGCTGGCGGTAGAGTCCCCGTTCCTTGGAAAGCCGAATTCCTTCCTGCCACCCCGGACGAAAGTCCTGATAGTAAAATGGTACTCCGTATTCATTCCCGATCCGTTCTCCCAACGCCCTGATTTCGTCATGTTTCTGATACCTGCTGTACAGGAGAGATGCGGTAAACGCTTCAAAATTACCGTTGGCCGCAGCCTGTCCCGCGCTTTGCAGGCGCGATGTATAGCAATAGCTGCACCGTTGGTCGGGGGTGGCGGCTACATGGGACAGAAAACCTTCCAGATCATAGTCATCCTGCACGATCAGCGGCATCGCTGCCTGTTCGGCCATCTGGATGGCGGTATCCCGTCGCCTGGCATACTCCTGATAGGGGTGAATGTTGTGGTTGTAGAAATAACCGGTCACCTCATGACCGGCTCCCCGCAATTGCTGTAGCGGGAAGAGGGCGCACGGACCGCAGCAGATGTGCAGAAGCAGTTTCATTACAGATTCTCCAGCAGGTGTCCCATCTTTTCGCGTTTGGTCTCAAGATAGTCCCGGTTGGTGGCGTTTGGTTCCGATTCTATGGAAACTCTGTCAACAATATCGATGCCATAGCCCTGTAGCCCGATCAATTTTTTCGGGTTGTTGGTCAGCAGGCGGATTTTGGTAATTCCAAGAGCCAGAAGGATCTGGGCGCCGATCCCGTAGTCGCGCAGATCAGCCTTGAAACCGAGTTCCAGATTGGCTTCCACCGTGTCGCGTCCGTTGTCCTGCAGCTCATATGCTTTCAGTTTGTTGACCAGGCCGATGCCGCGCCCTTCCTGACGCATGTACAGGATTACACCGCTTCCCTCGGCAGCAATCTTCTCCATGGCACGGTGCAGTTGGTCGCCGCAGTCGCAGCGCTGACTTCCGAGCACGTCGCCGGTCAGACATTCCGAATGCACCCGGACCAACACCGGCTGTTCTTTCTTTAACTCTCCTTTTATCAGGGCAATATGCTCAAGTTTGTCGATATCGTTCTCGAAGCCGATGGCTCGCCATTCACCGCCAAACGTTGAGGGGAGACGTGCCTCCGCCACGATGCGTACCAGGCGTTCGTTCTTGAGGCGGTAAGCCACCAGATCGGCTATGGTACATATTTTGATGTTATGTTCCCTGGCAAATACCTTCAACTCCGGCATGCGGGCCATGGAGCCGTCGTCGTTCATGATTTCACAGATGACACCGGCCGGTTTCAGTCCCGCCAGGCGGGCAAGATCGACGGAGCCTTCGGTCTGGCCGAGACGGACAAGTACGCCTCCTTTACGAGCTCTGAGCGGGAAAATATGGCCGGGACTGACCAGATCTCTGCTGCTTGCGCCGTCAGCCACGGCAGTCACAATGGTGTGAGCCCGGTCGGCGGCCGAGATGCCGGTGGTTACGCCATGTTTGGCTTCAATCGATACGGTAAATGCGGTTTCAAAGGGAGAGGTATTGTCGCGTACCATCGGGCGCAGTCCCAGATCATCGCATTTTTCAGGAGTCAGGGTCAGGCAGATCAGGCCGCGACCATATTTAGCCATGAAGTTGATATTTTCCGGTGTGGCAGCCTCTGCAGCCAGGGTCAAATCCCCTTCGTTTTCTCTATCTTCATCGTCGACCAGGATGACCATTTTTCCAAGCCGGATGTCTTCGATTGCTTCTGCTATTGTTGCTACGGACATTTTTTTCCCTTTCTTTAAATAAATCCATTTTCCTCAAGTGTTTTCATACTTAACCCCCCCTCACTCTTCCAGGGGGACGTCAGGCGTTCCACGTATTTGCCGATGATATCGGTTTCTATATTGACACTGTCACCGATCCTAAGCTGCTCAAGCGTGGTATTTGAGTAGGTATGCGGAATGATGTTCACCGAAAACCGTTCCCGGGAGATTGCATTAACCGTAAGACTGATGCCGTCAATTGTCACGGAACCCTTTTCGACCAGGTAACGGGCATGTTCAGGTGGCAGCGTGAACTCCAGTTGGTGATTGCCTGCGCGCTGTTCTGAACGTGTCAACTGCCCTGCACAATCGATGTGCCCGCTGACGATATGACCGCCGAGTCTGTCTCCGAGCCTGAGAGCCCGCTCCAGATTGACACGGTTGCCGTTGCTGAACTTCCCTGTGGTTGTACGGGAGATGCTTTCCGGGGATACGTCGAAGCTCAGGGAGCCGTCGCATCGTGCGGTTACGGTCAAACAGGCTCCGTTGACGGCGACCGAATCGCCAATGGCAATATCGGCTGTCGGCAGGGCAGTTGCCACGATAAGTATCCCTGCCTCGCCCTGCCGGCGAAAGGAGGCTACCCGGCCGGTATCTTCGATCAAGCCGGTAAACATATATTCTCCGGGCGCGCGGTTACCATGATATCCGTGCCGACGCGTCTGACGTTGAGGATTTGAAACGGTATTGAGTGAGCCATGTCGGTAGCCCCGGTAATTGCGAAAGGCGAAAATCCGTCGCTGCCGACCACCTTGGGCGCATAGAAGAATACACATTCATCAATCAATCCATGTCTGAGGGCTTCTCCGGCCAGGCGGCTTCCCCCTTCGAGCAGGAGCGACTGGATGCCGCGCTCGCCCAGTTTGCTCCAGAGATCATGCAGATCCACCTTGTTGTCATCCGGGTTGCAGACGAGCAGGGTGGCGCCGCTTTTCAGATAACGGGCATGAGCTTTCGGGTCCGTTTCGATGGTGGCAATGACGGTGCCTTCAGCCATCCGCCCGCCTAATACCGCGATACTTTCTGGCGTGCGCAAATGGCTGTCGACGATGATCCGGAGCGGGTCGCGTCCCTTGACGTGCCGTACGGTCAGCAGCGGGTTGTCGGCGATGATCGTATCAACGCCGACCATAATGGCGTTGCTATCCGCCCGCATGCGGTGCACTACTTTGCGCGACGCCTCACAGCTGATCCAGTTTGATTCGCCGGTAACGCATGCAATCTTGCCATCCATGGTCATGGCGCATTTATAGGTTACATACGGCAGTCCGGTAGTAATAAATTTGAGGAAGGAACGATTGATGTACCGGCATTCCTCCTCCAGCACCCCGCAGAGCGTCTCGATGCCGGCCTGCTGCAAAGCTCGTAACCCTCCGCCGTTGACCTGCGGATTCGGGTCGCTCAAACCGGAAACGACCCGCTTGACTCCGGCCCGGATCAGTGCTTCGCTGCAGGGGGGGGTCTTGCCGGTATGGCTGCAGGGCTCCAGCGTAACATAAACGTCCGCTCCCCGTGCCCCATCACCGGCCATAGCCAGGGCATGCACCTCGGCATGGTGTCCGCCGGACCGTTTGTGCCACCCCTCGCCGACGATCAGGCCATTCTTGACGATTACGCAGCCGACTGCCGGGTTCGGGTAGGTTTTTCCGATTCCTTTTTTTGCCAGCGTCAGGGCATGTCTCATGTATGTGGTGTCAGTTGGCGTCATCTTTTCAGCAGCTCCTGTAGTTCCTGCATGAATTCACCGATGTCGCGGAAGGAGCGGTAGACTGAGGCAAAACGAACATAAGCCACCTCATCCATGCCGTGCAACTCCTTCATGATCGATTCGCCGATGGCAGTGGTCGATATTTCCTTATCCGTTGATTCCTGCAGGCGCGCTTCCAGTCGATCAACCATGGCTTCGATCTCCTCAACCGGGATGGGGCGCTTTTCACAGGCTTTTTTTATGCCGGAAATGATTTTCATCCGGTCAAACGGTTCACGGCGGCCATCTTTTTTGCAGACCTGCGGCAGCATCTCTTCCACCCGTTCATGAGTGGTAAAACGCTTGGTGCATTCCTCGCATTCACGCCGTCTCCGGATTGCCGTTCCCCCTTTGTCGGGGCGGGAGTCGATTACCTTGCTATCTGGATTGCCACAGAACGGACATTTCATGCTGTTTCACCTTTTTGTGTCGTAGTAAAGTGAACTATCTCGATGGCCGCCTCAATGATCATTTCGCGTGCCAGTTCGTCGGCATATCCTTCACCGTAGATTACCTTCGCTATGCCGGCGTTAATAATCATTTTTGTGCAGATAATGCAGGGCATGGTGGTGCAGTACAGTGTTGCTCCATCGATATTGGTGCCATGCTTGGCGGCCTGGATGATGGCGTTCTGCTCCGCATGCAGCCCCCGGCAGAGCTCGTGGCGTTCTCCCGATGGAACCTTGAGCCGCTCACGCAGGCAGCCGGTTGCTTCACAGTGGGTAATCCCGGACGGAACGCCGTTGTATCCGGTGGCCAGGATGTTGCGGTCTTTGACCAGTAACGCGCCTACCTGTCGACGCAGGCAGGAGGAACGTGTGGCCACCAGGTGGGTAATATCCATGAAATATTGATCCCAGGAAGGTCTCTGCATGGTTAATTATTCCTCGATTATCGGAAGTAGCGAAACCAAATTACTCCACTCTGGCGATAAGGTCAATATTGATGCCGATTTTTGCAATTTATTGTATGCCTGACCGCGAGTGTGTAGTATATTTCGGCTGCTTTTATCGGTTGTTTCCACAACCACATTTTGTACATGGCATGATTGTTGATAGACGTTTGTAAACGAGGGAAACACCATGATAGAACAACACTACCCGGCAGAGCCCGCTGTCATACCCGCCATGGGCGGCAGTGAAGTAAAAAAGCTTGGCTACAGTCTGTATCTGCGGATACCGGACAATCGACTTGAGTGTCGCTGCAGTTATGTTCCGCACGAGCAGGGCTCCATGATGACCCGCGATGAACTGGCAGGCTTCCTGATTCAGTACAACGTCAGGGACGGAGTCGATCAACAGGCGTTCGACGACTTTGCCGTCAAGGCTGCGGCCGGGCAACAGCAGACCGATATACTGCTCGCTTCAGGAACGGCGCCGGTTACCGGCGCCGATGAATATATTTCACTTATGGTGCAGCCTTCGGTAATAGTCCATAGCGGTGATGACGACGTAACAAATATCGATATGCATATTGTCCAAACGTTTATCAACGTATCTTCCGGCGATGAAATCGGACGTATCATTCCGGCCGAACCGGGAACGCCGGGCAAAAATATCCAGGGACTGCCGATTCCGCCTCAGCCCGGTAAACCACTAAAGATGATAATCGGGAAAAATATTCGTGTCGAGGAGAACGGCTCTCTCCTGGTTGCCGCTGCAACCGGGCGTTTCTGCCAGTCGAACGATGAAATTTCCGTTGAGGAAGAGTACGTTGTCAAAGGTGACGTCAACTTCAAGATCGGCTCGATTAATTTCAAAGGCGTTGTTGAAGTGCGTGGCGATATATTGGATAATTTTAATATAACTGCTTCCAAGGGGTTGATGGTTTCCGGTAATATAGGCGTCTGCAGCATTGTCAGTGATGGCGACGTTACTTTTTGCGGCATGGACGGCCAGAACAGGGGGCGCATCGTCTGCGGCGGGACACTGCGGGCGCATTTTATTCACGATGTGGAGGTGGAGTGTGCCGGTGATGTTATTGTTGGTGTTGAAGTCCATAACTGTACCATCAGGACACTCGGGCGGATCATTGTTGACAAAGGCGCTATTCTGGGCGGTTCATACATCGCATGGGGCGGCATAGAAGCGAGAAAACTCGGATCCGTGGCGGCCATACATACAAAACTGCATGCCGGAGCCGACTACCGCGATGTTGAGGAACTGGAGCGGTTATTTAAAGAACTGACTGAAGCGCAGAACATGATCAATCCATCTCAATCGCTATCGGAAATCATTGAATTGCGGAAAACAGCTGCTGCATTGACCGATCGCATTATGGCTATCAGGGGTAAAACGAATGAAGTCAGTAATGCGAAGATTAATGCAAAGGCCACGTTGTATGAAAACGTACAGCTGACGCTTGGCAGCGTCTCTGAAACGATACAGGAGCAGAAGGATGGACCGCTCTCCATTATTGAAAACAGTATTGAGGGGGGATTGCGATTCCTGTCGATGACCGGTCTGAATGTCAAGGCCTCCGATATCGAGGTGGCGTTTGTCCTGGAACAGAAGAGCCGTCATGACTGATGGTTTGTCATGGTCAGTACGTGTATCAATGTGTCGCTCGAATATGTAACATGTAGTAACGAATAGTGTCACATGATACCGGAGCCGATACCGGAGCGTGACAAAAAAACAATTCATGATATAGTATCCTCCAACAACTTTCCGATGGAGCTTTTGTATGAAATTACCCGTAATTCTGACGTGCGTTTTGTTCCTCTCTCTCGCAGCGGCTGCCACTGAAGCCTCTTCACCGGTGCCCCCCAAAGGGTATAGCGCCTGGAAAAAGAGTGACCGCAAGGTCGTCACCGATAAAAATTCTTTGTTCTACGGCATTCATTATATTTATGCCGACAAAAAGGCTCAGAGAGGTTATCTGGATGGTAACAAATTTGCAGAGGGGAGTCGCATTGTTGTGGAATTTTTTACCATCAAGGATAATCCTGCTGTCGATGGTCCTAAAAATATGATTGTCCTTATGCAGAAGGATAAGCGACAGATGGCAACAGGAGGGTGGCTATTTGCCGGTTTTGGCGCCGATGGAAAGTCGAGCGGTCTTGATCCTGCCACGACCTGTTTTGGTTGCCATAAGCAGGAAGCGGCTCAGAGGGATTTTGTCATCTCGACCAGGAAGGATTTCAAATCATTATGACCATGCAAGATGCGGCCATAATGCAAACAGCGCATCTCTCCGAACAGACGGTACCACATGTTTTAATCGTTGATGACGAGGCCCAGATACGCAAGCTGATTTCGCTTTGTCTACAAAAAGGCGGTTTCCGCACCAGCTGTGCGGAAGATGTTCCGGCGGCCTGTCAGGTGCTGCAACAGGAATCGATAGATGCGATCATTACCGATGTGAAGATGCCCGGTGAGGACGGGATTGAATTTCTTGCGCGGGTGCGTGGATCCTGGCCTGAAATCCCTGTTGTTCTGATGACCGGGTATGCTCAGCTGCAGATGGCCGTCAAAGCCATCAAAAACGGTGCATTCGATTTTATACATAAGCCTTTTGATAGTGATCATCTTCGTAAAATTGTCGAGCGGGCGGTAAACTATTCAAAGCTGCAGAAGATGGAAAAAAACTATCGCATCGAACTTGAAGAAACGGTGGCCCGGCGTACGGCCGAACTGAAAACGTCCATGGCTGAACTCGATTTTGCCCGGACAGCCCTACAACAGGCTGCTACCGACAAGAGTGTGTTCATGTCGACGGTTTCTCATGAAATGCGCACCCCGATGAATGGCGTTATTGGCTCTCTGGAGCTGTTGGCTGAGGAAGAACTGACCGGGTCTGCTGCGGAATTTTTGAGCATGGCACGACAATCGGCAGACAACATGATGGCGTTGATTGATCAGTTGCTTTCATTTAATACCCCGAACCTTCAAGGCGGTAGCGCCATTCAGTATGATCTGATAGATCTGCACTCTTTTCTGCACTCAATCGTTAATGAACAACAACCGCTCTTTGCCCGGAAAAAAATTGCACTTTCGCTGCAGGTTGACGACGACGGTGTACCGTGCCAGATCTGGACTGACCGGGAAAAATTGTACCGTCTGTTTGAGATTCTGCTTGGCAATGCCCTCAAATTTACCGAGCATGGCGCCGTGTCTCTGGCGGTCTTCCGTACCAGTTCTGATGAAGAGGGAGAATTGCTTTGTTGCACGGTAACCGATAGCGGTGTTGGCATTCCGGACGGGATGCTGGAGCGGATCTTCGAACCGTTTGTGCAGGGCGATAGCTCACTTACCCGCCGTTATGAAGGGGTGGGGCTGGGACTTGCAATTGCGCGGCAGAATGCCCTGCTGCTGAATGGCCATGTGTGGGCCGAGCATGTTCCTGCCGGCGGCAGCCGTTTTGTTGTAACATTCAAAATCAGTACTCCATGAATATAAAGGAGAGCAACCGTGAAATGCCTGATCGCCGAAGACCACCTATTGTCCCGCCGAATCCTGAAGGAACTGCTTTCTCCTCAGTTTGATTGCGACATTGCAGTAAACGGCCAGGAAGCAATTGACTCATTTCAACTTGCACATGAGTCGAAGCGACCCTACGACGTAATCTTCATGGACATTATGATGCCGGTTGTCGACGGAATGGAGGCGCTCCTCTGCATCCGCACTCTCGAACGGAAGATGCAGATTCCGCCGGTTCTGGCGGCCAAGGTTATTATGACAACCGCTCTGGATGATCCGCATACGGTAATCCGGTCATTTAATGAGTGTGAGGCGGACGCATTCATCGTCAAACCGCTCAGCAGGCACAAACTCTCACAGGAGTTGCGTAAACTCAAACTGTTACCATAGGTATATGTACATGGCATTTCAAACGGTAGTGCAGAATCACAACAATACTCATCTGGCTGGCTGGCGGGACAGTATTACCCCTGTAATTGAGATGTTACGCCAGATGGCCGGTACGACGGAAGACGAGTTTTTACAGATCGGTTCCCGGCTGCAATCGTTTTATCAGCGCTCGGCGGATATTTCCGGTATGGCCGATCAACTGGTTTCGGTGGTATCCGGCGAGAATGTGGCTTCGTTGACGTTCCGGTTGCAGCAGATAATGGCGGATATGGAAGAATATCTGGCCAATGCCCGGTCACGCAGCAGCGAAAGCTGCTGTACCCTTGGGCAGGTACAGGTTCTTCTCGACAACCTTTCTGAACCTCTGGAAGGTTTCCAGAAAATGAACAAGTCACTCCGCATGCTGAGTATCTCCACAAAGATTGAAAGCGCCCGATTGGGAGAGGTCGGAAGCGGTTTTGTCAACCTTGCCCTTGACGTCGAAAAACTATCCTATCAGGTTAATGAAAAATCGGCAGCAATTCTGGCTCATCGCCACCTGCTCGCTACGATGATCTCCGATAATCTGGTCGCAGTTCGCTCGGCAGGGACTGATCAGGACGTGATGGTATCGGCATCTTTGAAAGGCATGTCTGCGAATCTTGCCGAACTTGTTGCCGTTAATGGCCGATGCACGCGGTTTGGCAGTACGGTGGCCGCTATTTCAACCGAAGTTACGGACAGTCTCAGTGAAGTTGTCGCTTCCATGCAGATGCATGATATGACCCGCCAGAAGTTTGAGCATGTTGTCGAAGCGTTGGAGCGCCTTCTTGGTGATCTGGCCGACGTGCGTATATCCGGGACTGATAGCGGTCATCTTCGCGGGTTGATTGTTGAAACCGGTGATGTCTGTGAACTTCAGGCGGCGCAGCTTCGTTTCGCGGCACATGAACTGTACACGGCAGTCTGTACTATTGTTGATCATCTGCGCGAGATCGCCCGCAGGCAATCCGTAATTGCTCAGGAAACGGTAACTATTACCGGTACCACGGATTCTACCGGATCTTCTTTTGTGGATGTCATGAGCCGGGGGATGGCTGCCGTGACTGCAGTACTGACGTCATGCGCCACGGGAGACCGGCATATGTCCGCAATCATGAAAAAGGTAGCTCAGACGATTGATGAAATAGCGGTCTTTGTTACCGATATAGAAGCAATCGGTTCCGAAATTGATCTGATTGCTCTCAATTCACAGATCAAAGCTGCCTTGACAGGTCCCGAAGGCGCAGCTCTGGGGGTCCTGGCTGAAGCGATCAAGCGACTCTCGGACGAAGCTGTGCGCCAAACCAATTCGGTTGCCGAAACCTTGACCGGAATACATGCGGTAACCGAGCACTTACTCGCCTATGCCGATAATGAGGAAGACCAGCTCGGCACTCGCGTTGCCTCGATGCAGGACGAGTTGGCGGTAATTCTGCAAACAATGGGAACGATGAATAGCGAGATGTATTCGGTCCTGTCCGTACTGAATGAGCGGGTTCTCACTCTGACAGGGGATGTGGAGCAGACTACTGCCGGCGTGGATGTTCATGAACGGACCAAGGTCCTGGCAGATGGCGCTCTTGCCGATCTCGAACGGATTGTTACCCAGTCGCGACAGATTGAGCCTGCCAGTAATGAGTTTAAGGCGAACCTGCGGCATATGGAAGAACACTACACCATGGAGAGTGAACGGCATATTCACGAGGTAATGGCCCGCAAGCGGAGCGGGCAGGCGGCAGTTGTCGTGCGGAGTGCGGCGAACGTCACCTCGAATGCCGCTTCGGAGTTCGGCGACAATGTCGATTTGTTCTAACAGGAGACCGTAATGCTACTCAATAGTTCAATTTGTGAAAACGGCGATACCGTCGTTACCAGCGGAAACCGCTTGTCAATTGAAACCGCCGCCGAATTTTCTCGTATCGTTCGTGAAGCGCTGACAGCATCCAGGCATGTTATGATCGAGTTTGAACCAACGGTCGAGATTGACCTTACGGGCGTGCAGATTCTCTGCTCCGCCTGCAAGAGCGCTGCGCAGAACGGGAAAATATTTTCGTATCGTGGCGAGTTGCCTCATGGATTGGTTGAGCTGATTGCCGTTAGTGGCGCTGAACGCCACGCGGCTTGTAAACATAATAACAATTCTACCTGCATATGGTTTGGAGGAACCTGATAATGGCAAAATTAATCATGACGGCCGATGACTCGGCCAGCGTTCGGCAGATGGTGGCATTTACCCTTAAACAGAACGGCTACGATGTCGTTGAAGCGGTGGATGGTCGGGATGCGCTCAACAAATTGAATGCCCAGAAGGTCGATATGCTGCTGACCGACCTGAATATGCCCAATATGGACGGTATCGGGCTTATCAAAGGGGTTCGGGCCGGGACTTTGAATAAGTTCATCCCGATTGTCATGTTGACGACGGAATCACAGGATTCCCGAAAATCGGAAGGTAAAGCCGCCGGCGCCACCGGTTGGATCGTCAAGCCGTTCAAACCGGAACAGCTGATTGCGGTTGTTAAGAAAGTGCTTGGATGAGAGATGAGAGATGAGAGATGAAAACTTTGATTTTATCGTCTCTCATCCCTCATCGGTTTTAAGTCTCATCAGTTTTTTAGGGGGTGTTACCCATGATGGAACAAGCCGTTGCAATCTATCGCGAAGAGGCTGGCGAGTTGCTGGCAGAGCTGGAAACTTCGCTGCTGGATCTGGAAGAGACACCTGAAGACAGCGACCTGATTAACCGTGTCTTTCGTGCCATGCACACCATTAAGGGCTCCGGGGCGATGTTCGGCTTTGATGAGATAGCCTCTTTTACCCATGAGGTCGAGACCGTTTTTGATCTGGTTCGCAACGGCAAGATGACGGTCACCAAGCACCTTCTTAATCTGACGCTCAAATCACGTGACCATATTTCCTACCTTCTTACCCTTCCTGCCGGCGAGGAGGTTGACCGCACTGCCGGTGATGAGATTATTGCCGGTTTACGTCAGTTGATACCGCATGCCGAAGTATCTCGAAAAAGTTCTGACGAGGTACCGGGTAACGCTCCTTCCGTGCCGCAGGAAAATAAATCGTCTGCTGCCGAAAGTACCTGGCGTATCCGCTTCCACCCCGCTCCCACTATCCTCATGTCAGGTACCAACCCTGTTTCGTTGCTTAATGAGCTGCGCGCTCTCGGGACCGCTCATGTTGTGGCCCAATTTGAAGAAATACCCCGGATTGACGATCTTGTCCCTGAAAACTGCTATCTCTACTGGGATGTTATCCTGACTACCTCTCAAGGTGAGGATGCCATCAAGGATATCTTTATTTTTGTTGAGGACGATTGTGATCTCAGGATTGAGCGGATTGACGGCAGTGGCTTGATCGATGATGAACAGGGATACAAAAAACTGGGTGATATTCTTGTCGAGCGCGGTGACCTGTCGCCGGTTGAGATGCAGATGGTGTTGATGCAGCAAAAACGTTTTGGTGAACTGCTGGTTGAACAGGGGATCGTCTCGCCGGGAAAAGTGCAATCGGCACTGATCGAACAGCAGCATATCAAGAGCATACGCAAGGAACGGAGCGAAGCTCCGCAACAGGAAACCGCCGCCAGCATCCGTGTTCCGGCGGAACGGCTGGATCAATTGATTAACCTGGTAGGAGAGATGGTGACGGTGCAGGCGCATCTTTCCCAAGTGTCCCTGGCTGGTGGAGACCCGACGTTTATCGCCATATCGGAAGAGGTGGAGCGTCTTACCAACGAACTGCGCGATACCGCCCTCAATATACGTATGCTTCCGATCGGCAGCACCTTCAGCAAGTTCAAACGTCTGGTTCGGGACCTGTCTCAGGAACTGGGTAAAGAGATCGAGATGGAAACATTCGGGGCGGAAACCGAACTGGACAAGACCGTTATCGAAAAGTTGAATGATCCGCTGGTTCATATCATCCGTAACAGCATCGACCATGGCATTGAAATGCCCAAGGTCCGGCAGGCTGCCGGAAAATCATCCGCAGGTACGGTCTATCTGGGAGCTGAACATTCAGGCGACTCGGTTTTGATCACGATCCGGGATGACGGAGCCGGACTGGACCGCGATGCCATTCGCACCAAGGCGATTGAAAAAGGACTTGTTTCGGCAGCAGCAGAACTGTCCGACAGGGAAATATATGCCCAGATATTTGCTCCCGGTTTTTCGACTGCCACCAAAGTGACCAGTGTTTCCGGGCGGGGAGTCGGGATGGACGTTGTCAAACGTGGCATCGAAGGGCTGCGCGGTTCGATCGGAGTGGACAGCGTGCGTGGCAGCGGCACGACCATTACCCTCAAAATTCCGTTGACCTTGGCTATTATTGACAGTTTGCTGGTCAAGATCGGTAAGGATCATTTTGTGCTGCCGCTGGCGGCAATTGAAGAGTGTGTCGAGCTCACTCGCGATGATATTAAAAAATCGCACGGTCGTAATCTGGCCAATGTGAGGGGCGCCATCGTTCCGTATATTCCGTTGCGGGAGCATTTCCGTATTACCGAACAGCGTCCTGAAATAGAGCAGATCGTGATTGCCGTTATTCATGGCACCAAGGTGGGCTTTGTGGTTGATCATGTCGTCGGTGAACACCAGACTGTCATCAAGTCGCTCGGCAAAATGTACCGGGACGTAAAGGGTGTCTCGGGGGCCACGATCCTTGGTGACGGAACCGTGGCGTTGATCCTGGATATGGGGGTCCTGCTGCAATCTGTCGAACGGCTGGAGTATGCAATGTAACTGAAAAAAGAATGTTCATTGACTTGAAACTCTGAAAACCTCTGTTACAGTATTGACGAGTTGAGGTGTTTAGAACGCATATTGTAATGGGGGGGATTATGTTTGCAAGTATGAAGATCGGTAAACGGATGGGGCTGGGGTTTGGTCTGGTGCTGATTCTGATGATGGCACAGATCTGGGTCGGCATCTCGCGCCTGAACCAGATTCAGGTACATCTGGACAGGATCGTCAATGTCAACAATGTGAGGTCAGATCTGGCCAACGATATGGATAACGGCGTGGTTATCGTGATGCTCAGCATACGTGATCTGATCCTTGACAAGGACAAAGCCAAGAATCAGGAGTATGTCAATCGGATCGCTTCCGCCCGTGAGAAGTATAACGACTCCTTCAAGAAGGCCACCGAGATGACCTCCAAGGAGGATACGAAGGGACACGAGCTGATCGCCAAAATTACCGAACTTCAGAACGTTGCCCGTACTTTCAACAATAAGGTCGTCGAACTTGCTCTGGCAGACAAGGATGACGAAGCTCATGCCCTTCTGGCCGCGGAAGCTTCGCCAAAAACCCAGCAGTGGCGCGATGCCGTCGATAAGTTTATGGATCATCAAGCCGAACGCAACAAGATGCGGTTCGAAGAGGCGGTCAAGGACTATCATGCCGCACGGTTATTCATGTTCATTCTGGGGGGGGTAGCCCTGTTGCTCGGAATTGCAACGTCACTGGTCATTACCAAAGGTATCGTCGCTCCCATCAAAGAGGCGGTTGAAGTTGCCAACGCCCTTGCCGAAGGCGACCTGACGATCAAGGTCGAATCAAAATCAAAGGATGAAACCGGTCAGATGATGGCGGCAATCGGCCTGATGGTCGAAAAGCTGAAGCATGTTGTCGGCGATGTCATGTCGGCCGCCGATAATGTCTCCTCCGGGAGCCAACAACTTTCCTCTACCGCCCAGCAGATGTCGCAGGGCGCCACCGAGCAGGCTGCCAGCGCCGAAGAAATTTCCTCCAGTATGGAAGAGATGGCCTCCAGTATCCGTCAGAACACCGACAACGCGATGCAGACGGAGAAGATTTCAGTTAAAAGTGCGGCCGATGCCAAGGAAGGGGGGAAAGCGGTTATCGAAACGGTTGCCGCGATGAAGGAAATCGCCACCAAAATATCTATCATTGAAGAGATTGCCCGTCAGACCAATCTGCTGGCGCTGAATGCCGCCATAGAGGCGGCTCGTGCCGGTGAGCACGGCAAGGGCTTTGCGGTAGTGGCTTCTGAAGTTCGCAAACTGGCTGAGCGGAGCCAGTCGGCTGCCGGTGAAATATCGGGCCTTTCTACCCGTAGCGTTGCTATTGCCGAACAGGCCGGTGAAATGCTCGCCAGGATGGTGCCGGATATCCAGCGCACGGCGGAACTGGTGCAGGAAATTACTGCATCCAGCAAGGAACAGGACACCGGCGCTGAACAGATAAACAAGGCCATCCAGCAACTGGATCAGGTCATTCAGCAGAATGCCTCCGCGTCCGAAGAAATGGCGTCAACATCCGAAGAACTCTCAAGTCAGGCCGAACAGTTGAGCGACGCGGTTGCGTTTTTTAAAATAGATGGCGCCCACTCTCGCGCCGCGCGCCAGCAGAATGTACGGCAGGGTAGACGGGTTCAGATCGCCTCTGCCGGCGTAAAGGGGAAAACCGTGCCGGCCCGGCGAACATCGGGCGGTGGCATCAATTTGGAACTTGGTCAAGCCGGCCCTGATCATCTGGACGATGAGTTCGAAAAATTCTGACAGATTGCAGCGCGGCGCCTCGTGCTACATGTCTTTGTAAAGGAGCTTTCATGAGCGTAGCGGGAATAACCGAAACGGTTCAGTATCTGACGTTTAAATTATCCGATGAGATCTTTGCGCTGGATGTTGCCAAGGTTCGTGAGATCCTTGAAATTACCTCCATTACCAAAGTTCCTCAGACCCCGGATTTTATGCGGGGAGTCATCAATCTGCGCGGGAGCGTAGTGCCGGTCATCGACATGCGGCTCAAGTTCGGAATGAGTGCGACCGAGCAGACCGTCAACACCTGTATCATTGTCGTGGAGGTTACTATGGATGGTGACACCACCGTGCTGGGTGCTTTGGCCGATTCGGTGCAGGAGGTGGTCGAGATGGAGCCGGATAGTATCGAACCGGCGCCGCATATCGGTACCAAGCTGAATACCGACTTTATTCGCGGTATGGGCAAAGTCGACAGCCGATTCGTAATGATTCTGGATATTGACAAAATCTTTTCGACGGATGAGCTGGCTGTGGTGCAGGGAACGGGAGACGATGGGCATTAGCCCGTGTCCTGGGAGATAATAGTGCGGAAAATATGCGCGTTCCGTGACTGGAGCATAACAACAAAAATAGCGGCACTGTGTATTGCCTTGATTGTTATGATCCTGGTCGGTGTTCTTGGGTATGTAACGCCGCTTGTTGCCGGGTATCTGAAAAAAGAAAAGCAGATTGCGAGCCGTCATCTGGTTGAGACCACTTTTCAGCTTGTTTCTGAATACGATGCCCGTGTCACTTCCGGTGAATTTACGCTGGTCGAGGCGCAGAAACGTGCCAAGAAGCGGATTGAAAACATGCGGTACGGTGCCAATGATTACTTCTGGATCAATGATCTGACACCAAGAATGGTGATGCATCCACTCAAGCCGGAGATGAACGGGATGAATCTGTCCGATGTGAAGGATCCCGACGGTAAACGTCTCTTCATGGCTTTTGTCGATATCTGCAAGGATAAGGGGGAAGGAACCGTTGAGTATGTCTGGGATAAGGAAGGAAAGCCCGCAGCCAAAATATCATATGTAAAGCTCTATAAGCCGTGGGGTTGGATCATCGGCACCGGCGTGTACGTCGACGATATCCGGAAGGACATCTCTTCGCTCCGGTGGAGGATAGTGGGTGGAACGTCGCTTGTGCTGCTGATTTTCCTGTTTTTGGCGGTCTTTGTAGGCTCCAGGATTGTGAAGCCGTTGCAAAGTGCCGTCATTTCCTTGAACAGAATGGCTGAAGGAGATTTGACGGTTGACATTTTGTCCGGCGGCAGGGATGAAACCGGCATGCTGCTCGCGGCGATGCTTACCATGAAAGCAAAACTCTCCGAAGTTGTTGCCGCCGTGCAGGGAACTGCCGGGCATGTTGCGACCGGCAGTCAGCAACTCTCCGCCACTTCCCGGCAGATGTCGCTTGGAGCCGCAGAACAGACTGCCAGTGCCGAAGAAGTTTCTTCCAGTATGGAAGAGATGGCTGCCGGTATCCGGCAGAATACTGAAAATGCGTTGCAAACCGGAAAAATTGCCATGCAATCGGCTGTTGCCGCCAAAGATGGCGGTAAGGCTGTTTCCGAAACGGTTACGGCAATGAAGGAGATCGCCACCAAGATCGGTATTGTCGAGGAGATCGCTCGCCAGACCAATTTGCTTGCGCTGAATGCGGCAATTGAAGCGGCACGGGCCGGGGAACACGGCAAGGGATTTGCCGTGGTTGCGTCCGAGGTGCGTAAACTGGCTGAACGGAGCCAGAAGGCGGCTGGCGAGATATCCGGTCTTTCTATCCGGAGTGTTGCCGTTGCTGAACAGGCTGGAGATATGTTGAAACGCATGGTTCCGGATATCCAGCGCACTGCCGAGTTGGTGCAGGATATCTCGGTGTCGAGCCGGGAGCAGGATAGCGGCGCCGAGCAGATTAATGTAGCCGTGCAGAGATTGGACCGAATTATTCAACAGAATGCTTCGTCATCAAATGAGATGGCCACTACCTCGGAGGAACTCTCCAGCCATTCAGAACAACTGAGCGATGCAGTTGCCTTCTTCAAGATTGATTCCATTGTCCAGTTACGCAGTGCCGTGAAACAACAGCCGCCGATAAAGCGTCTGTCAAACAGCTGCTCATAAGCTGCTTACGAGGAAACTACCGTGGCTGATTCCAGCAACAGCCTGAAGCCACATCTTCCCGCGACGTTGCGTGATCGGGAATTTCAACGCTTCAGCAGATTTATTTACGATAATGTCGGCATCAAAATGCCCCCCGTCAAGAAGACCATGCTTGAGGCGCGTCTTCAGAAACGTCTCAAGGCCCTTGGTATCACTACCTTTGAGGAATATGGAGAGTTTGTTTTCAGTCCGGAGGGACGAGCAACTGAGCTCATTCATCTTATTGACGTTGTGACTACCAACAAGACTGATTTTTTTCGGGAGCCGGGCCATTTTGATTTTCTGGTCAAGACGGTGTTGCCTTCTGTTCTTCTGGCGCGCGGAGATGTCTTGCGCGACCCGGTGCGTATCTGGAGCGCCGGATGTTCGACCGGAGAAGAACCCTATACCCTGGCGATGGTATTATCAGAATTTGCTGTCGGTCGTCCCGATTTTCGGGTTGCCATTACTGCTTCCGATGTCTGCACCCAAGTGTTACAGACCGCAAAAACGGCAATTTACCCTGAAGAAAGAACCGATCCCATTCCGTTGAACCTGAAAAAAAAATACCTGATGCGCAGTCGCGAAAAAGCAAAATCTCTGGTGCGAATTGCTCCGAAGCTTCGCTCGCTGATAACGTTTCGCCGCATCAATTTCATGGATGACGATCTTGGTATAGCTGAAAAAATGGATATAATTTTCTGCCGTAATGTTGTTATCTACTTTGATAAACCGACCCAGCAAACTCTTATGCAAAAATTTCACCGCCAGCTCAGGCCGGGTGGATATCTGTTTATCGGACATTCGGAAACGCTGAGTGGTCTCGAAGTAGATTTCAAAGCTGTTGCCTCTACCGTGTACCGGAAAAACTGAAGAGAGGGACCATACTCTTACCCTTGAATATATGAAGAATCTTATTGCTTCACATATGTACAATACGTATCTCAAACCTGGTGAAGTAATCGTTTCCCGCAAACCAATGCTTATTTCCACGGTGTTAGGGTCCTGCGTGTCTGTCACCATGTTTTCTGCTTCCCGCGGCTTTGGAGCGATATGCCACGCCATGCTTCCGACCAATTTGAAACGGGAAAGTGACCTGCGTTATGTCGACACCGCTCTGAAATATCTGTACACCAAAGCAATGGAAAATGGCGCCGGTAATGATCTGGTCGTCAAACTGTTTGGCGGTGCGCAAGTGCTTGATATTGGCGAGCAGGCGCCGGACCGGCGAACGGTTGGAGATCAGAATGTTGAACAGGCAGAGACGGAGCTTGCCATGCTGGGGCTGGTTGTTTCGGCCCGTGATACCGGCGGCATCCGGGGGCGCAAGCTCTTTTTTTGTACACAAAGCGGGGATGTGTATCTGCGCCGGATGCGTGCAGGGAAACATTCCATCGATGAGGATATGTCTTTATGAAGAAAACGATAAAAGTTTTGATAATCGACGATTCGGCGTTGGTACGTCAGACATTGAGCGATATTCTTAATTCTGACCCCGAGATTGAAGTAGTCGGTTGTGCTGCGGATCCCATCATTGCCGCGGAACGTATGAGAACGGTTGTGCCTGACGTGATCACGCTGGATGTCGAGATGCCGCGTATGGATGGGTTGACTTTTCTGCAGAAGCTGATGAGCCAGCACCCTATACCTGTTGTCATGTGTTCCAGTCTGGCCGAGTGTGGCAGCGAGACAACACTGAAAGCGCTGGAATATGGCGCCGTCGATATCATAACCAAGCCTAAAATGGGAACGAAACAGTTTATAGAAGAGTCCAAAATGCGTATCTGTGACGCCGTTAAAGGCGCCGCTGCCGCTCGTCTTGGACCTTTGAGGTCGATGCGTACCATGAAGGAGGTAGCTCCGAAGTATACCGCCGATGTCATCATGGAAAAGCCCAACACGAAGGCAATGATACAGACTACGGAAAAAGTGGTGGTAGTGGGTGCCTCTACCGGCGGCACAGAGGCGCTGAAAGTGTTTCTTGAAATGTTGCCGGAAGATACGCCGGGAATTGTTATCGTCCAGCATATGCCGGAAAATTTTACTGCCGCTTTTGCCAAACGGCTTGATTCCATCTGCCGGGTAACGGTCAAGGAAGCTCAGGACAATGATACTCTCGTGCGTGGACGGGCTCTGATCGCCCCCGGCAACCATCATGCGCTGCTGAAGCGGAGTGGCGCCCGCTATTATGTCGAGATCAAGGACGGACCATTGGTGTCGCGCCATCGGCCATCTGTGGATGTACTGTTCCGTTCGGCTGCCCGGTATGCCGGGAAAAATGCCGTGGGGGTCATCATGACCGGCATGGGAGACGACGGCGCCAGAGGTATGAAAGAGATGCACGACTCCGGCGCGATAACGATCGCTCAGGATGAGGCGAGCTGCGTGGTCTACGGAATGCCGCATGAGGCGGTTAAGTTGGGGGGCGTCAACAAGATAATGCCTCTGCAGAACATTGCCGCTGAAGTGCTGCGGCTCTGCAGTTGATATAAAGGGGGCGGTCAGTGAATAGTAACAGTAACAGTAACAGTAACAGTAACAGTACCGACGATATACTGATTCAGGAACTGTCGGATCGGTTTGCCAAAAGCCGTAAAGCTTTTTCCGACTTGAGCGTAGTCAACCGTAAGCTGCTTGAAATGAATGAACGGCTTGCGGCATCTGAATCGCTTAAAAGTAATTTCCTGTCAAATATCCGCAATGAAATTAATAATCCACTTAACGCAATAATGGGGCTGGCCGGTGAGCTTGCCGTAATCGGCGCCGGCGATAAAGATGTCTTTACCATCTCTTTGTTGATCAGGGATGAAGCCAACTACCTTGATTTTCAGCTTCGTAACATATTCATGGCGGCAGAACTGGAGGCGGGAGAGGTAAGTATTCGCTGTGCAAAGGTTCATATTACCTCATCCCTGTGCGAGCTGATGGATTCGTTCAAGCATAGAGCGGCTAAAAAGAAGGTGCTGCTCAACCTGACTCGGCAGCCGGATGCAGATGCTCAAATTTCTGTTATTGATATCGAGAAGTTCCAGATTATTGCCTCCAACCTGCTGGCAAATGCGATTGAGTATAGTGACAATGATTCAGTTGTCGATGTTTCGTTCTCTGTCTGCGAGGATGGCTGTCTGCAGTTTTATGTTCAGGATCATGGTGTGGGGATTGCGCCGGAGGATCATCAGCGTATCTTCGACCGTTTCGTTCAACTGAATACCGGAACGACCCGTGCCCATCCGGGGCATGGTCTTGGGCTGAGTATTACCAAGGCACTTGTTGAGCTTATGCAGGGGAGCATCTCTCTTATCAGCACTCCCGGTGAAGGAACGCAGGTTACCGTTACCATTCCCCCCTGCTCGATTTCAGGCAATGAAGATTCATTTGCTGAATCCGGCAATCTGTTTCTTTTCGACGAGATGAGTGAGGTGTAGGTAGCGTGCCCTGTGAAGAACCGGTTAAAAAACATTTTCTTTTTCCCGGCACTATCTTTGCCGAACCGCTCGAATATCAGATCAGTACCGTTCTCGGGTCGTGCGTAGCCGTTTGTCTGTGGGACCCTCTGGCCCGTAAAGGGGGGATGAATCACATCATGCTGCCACTCTGGAACGGCGATGGTTTGGCAACGCCGAAGTACGGCAATATTGCCATGGAAAAATTGCTTGCCAAGGTACTCTCCATAGGATGTCGACGTGAATATCTGGTTGCCAAGGTTTTTGGCGGAGCCAATGTTTCCGGAACCGGTCTGGAGGCATTCATGATCGGTGACCGCAATCTCATGCTTGCCTTTCAGATGCTGGAGGAATTCGGGATTGCGGTAGTTGCAAAAGATGTTGGGGGACGGGTCGGCAGAAAGATTATTATGAACTCTGAAACCGGTGTGGTACTGGTCGGCAAGGGGAAAACCGCACCGCCCGGTTGAATTGGTGCCCTGATGCATGCCGACTTCTGTTCGCACCTTGACACCCCTCTGCTTTTGCGGTAGCTTGTTACGTCCTACCACAGGACATCTGACGTTTTCGTCAATACTCCCTTGATCAAAGGTTGCCCGGTATGAAAATTACAGCGGTTATCCCTGCCCGTTATGCATCGACACGTTTTCCCGGCAAAGCCCTGGCGGAAATAGGCGGTCGCCCGATGATCCAGCATGTCTATGAGCGCACTGCTCAATCAACATTGATCAGCCGGATTATTGTTGCCACCGATGACCTTCGTATCGCCGATGCGGTCAACATGTTTGGAGGAGAAACGATGATGACCTCCTCCAGCCATGAAACAGGCACCGACCGATTGGCGGAAGTTGCTGCCGGTCTGGATGCTGACATTATTGTTAATGTTCAGGGAGATGAGCCGTTGATTGATCCTGCCATGATTGATCTGGCGCTACAGCCGTTTCTCGGCGAGGCCGAGCTGCAGATGGGAACCGTCAAGACCCGCATCAAGTGTCTGCATGACTTTCTGTCCCCCAATGTTGTTAAAGTGGTGACCGACAATTGCGGTAATGCCCTCTATTTCTCCCGTTCTCCGCTCCCCTTTTTTCGCGATAAATGGAAGGATCTGAAGGATGAATCCTTTTGTAGCGGAAAACTGCTCTGTTTCAAGCATGTCGGATTATACGTCTATCGCCGTAATTTTCTGCTGAAGTTTGCCGCCATGCCGGCTACGTTCCTGGAAATATCCGAAAAACTTGAGCAGCTGCGTGCGGTCGAAAACGGCATCAGGATACGGGTGGTTGAATCGGAGTTCGAGTCAATCGGCGTAGACACGCCGGAAGATTTGCTTAAAGTGCAGGAGCAATACCGTAAACTTCATAAATAAGAACCTTTGATTGCCATATAGGAGCAGATACCATGAAAACCAAGTTTGTATTTATTACCGGCGGCGTTGTTTCTTCAATCGGCAAAGGTCTGGCGGCGGCTTCGCTGGGCGCGTTGCTGGAGGCGCGCGGGTTGCGGGTAACGATGCAGAAGCTTGACCCCTACATCAATGTCGATCCCGGCACCATGTCGCCTTTTCAGCATGGCGAGGTCTTTGTTACCGATGACGGCGCCGAAACCGATCTTGATTTGGGGCATTATGAGCGCTTCACGAGTGCCGTGCTTTCCAAAAAGAGTAATTTTACGACCGGCCAGGTCTATTTTTCGGTCATTACCAAGGAACGGCGTGGCGATTATCTGGGAGGGACGGTCCAGGTTATCCCGCATATTACCGACGAGATCAAACTTAAAATAATCGAAAATGCCAAGGGCGCCGATGTTGCCATTGTCGAGGTAGGAGGGACGGTTGGTGATATCGAATCGCTGCCGTTTCTGGAGGCGATCCGCCAGTTCCGTTTTGACCGGGGGCAGGGGAACGCACTCTATGTTCATGTCACACTGGTCCCCTACATTCGGACGGCCGGGGAGCTGAAGACCAAACCGACCCAGCATTCGGTCATGGAACTGCGCAAGATCGGTATCCAGCCGGATATCCTCCTCTGTCGTTGCGAACGTGATCTGCCGACGGACATGAAGAAAAAAATTGCCCTGTTCTGTAATGTCGGCGAAAAAGACGTTATTCCGGTTGTCGATTCCGAACATATCTATGCGGTGCCGCAGGCGCTCAACAAAGAGGGCCTTGATGAACAGGTGGTCGAAAAACTGAATATCTGGACCAAGGCTCCTGATCTGACCAAATGGCAGGATGTTGTGGAAAAGCTTCGCCACCCCAGCAATGGTGAGGTTCGAATCGCGATTGTCGGAAAGTACGTCGATCTGACCGAGTCTTACAAGTCGTTGTCGGAAGCGCTGACCCATGGCGGCATCGGCAACGATTGCCGGGTTTCCGTGAAGTATCTTGATGCCGAGAAAATTGAGCGAGACGGTGCAGACGGTCATTTTGAAGATGTGGACGGGATACTTGTACCCGGAGGTTTCGGCGAACGCGGCACGGAAGGAAAGGTCATGGCGATCGAGTACGCCCGTAAGAACAAGATCCCCTTCTTCGGGATCTGTCTCGGGATGCAGATGGCGGTGATCGAGTTTGCCCGCAATGTGTGCGGTATTACGGAAGCCTGCTCGACGGAATTCCGTCAGGATGGGGGCGACCCGCTGATTCATCTGATGGAAGAGCAAAAAGCGGTCAGTAAAAAAGGGGGTACCATGCGTCTGGGCGCTTTCCCCTGTACCGTTGCCAAGGGGACGCTGGCCCACGCTGCCTATAACCAGACCGATATTACGGAACGTCACCGCCACCGGTACGAGTTTAATAATGCGTATCGCGATCAGTTGGCAAAATGTGGCCTTGTTCTGTCCGGGGTATATAAGGACAAGGATCTTGTCGAGGTCGTTGAAATTGCCGATCACCCCTGGTTCCTTGCCTGCCAGTTTCATCCGGAATTCAAGTCCAAGCCGCTCGTTCCGCATCCGCTGTTCCGGGCATTCATCAGCGCCTCTCTCGTGCAGAGAAACAAGGGGTAGGATGAGTAGAATCCTTGCCATTCCACTGGAGTCGGATTGTCGGAATGAACACTCCTCAGGTTTTGGCTTGAGATAGAATGGAGCTTGTGGTATTGCTTTAAGTGCCCGCATTTGTTTGCGGGTGCTTTTTTTTTGCCAGACTCCCAAAGGAGCAATGATACTTATGACCCGTGAAATAGTAACCGGAAAAGTGATGATTGGTGGTAATCGCCCGTTGGTGCTGATTGCCGGCCCGTGCGTGATCGAGAATGAGTCATCAACCATGCGGCATGCCGAGCGGCTGATGACGATCTGCAACGGTCTTTCGATCCCTTTGATTTTCAAGGCCTCCTACGATAAGGCGAACCGCACATCGATCAATGCGTATCGCGGACCGGGACTGAAAGAAGGGTTGGCGATCCTGCGCAAAGTCAAGGAAGCGCTTGGTGTCCCGGTGATATCGGATATTCATTCCATCGAGCAGGTCGCACCTGCTGCCGAGGTGCTTGATATTCTCCAGATTCCGGCTTTTCTCTGTCGCCAGACCGATCTTCTCGTCGCTGCTGCAAAGAGTGGCAGGGTTATCAATGTTAAAAAAGGGCAGTTTCTGGCCCCCTGGGATATGAAAAACGTGGCCGGAAAAATTGCTGCCGGCGGCAACGAGAATATCATTCTCACGGAGCGGGGCGCATCTTTCGGCTATAATAATCTGGTTGTCGATATGCGCAGTTTTCCGGTCATGCGTTCTACCGGGTACCCGGTGGTTTTTGATGTCACCCACAGCGTACAACTTCCCGGTGGCCAGGGGGAAAGCTCGGGAGGGGAGCGCGAATTTGTTGAGTACTTGTCCCGCGCGGCTGTTGCTGCCGGGATTGACGGCATCTTCATGGAAGTTCATGAAGATCCTGACAAGGCGCTCTGTGATGGCCCCAATTCGATACCCCTTAGCGAGCTTTCGGGTTTGCTCAAGACGTTGAAAGCAGTTGATGCTGTCATTAAACAGAGGAGTGCGGCATGACCGCGATTGATGAGGCGCGCCGGGTAATCCGGGTTGAGGCAGAGGCCCTTGTCGCCATGGCCGACCGAATTGACGAGTCGTTTGAGCGGGCTATTGACCTGATAGTGGGAAGTTCGGGGCGGGTGATCGTGAGCGGAATGGGAAAATCCGGCCTGGTCGGTCAGAAGATCGCCTCAACGATGGCTTCCACCGGCACCCCGGCGTTCTTCCTGCACCCTGCGGAGGGGATCCATGGCGATCTTGGCATGATCATGGCCGGAGATGTCGTGATTGCCATCTCGAACAGCGGTGAAACAGAGGAACTTCTCAGGATACTTCCTTCGATCAAACGTCTGGGGGCGCCGCTCGTGGCGATGAGCGGCAATCCGGCATCAAACCTGGCCCGGTCGAGCGATGTTTTTCTGGATGTGTCCGTTGCGGAGGAGGCGTGTCCGCTCGGGTTGGCTCCGACTGCGTCAACCACGGCTACACTGGCCATGGGGGATGCTCTCGCTGTTGCACTGCTGGTTAAGCGTGGTTTCAGAGCCGAAGATTTTGCCATATTTCACCCCGGCGGAGCGCTGGGTAAAAAACTGATCCTGCGGGTTGAAGACTTGATGCATGCGGGAGAGGACATTCCGCTGGTTCAGGAAAATACCGTAATGAAAGAAGCCCTGTTTGTGATCACCGCCAAGGGGCTTGGAGTAACCGGGGTCTGCGATACTGCCGGCGCGTTGAAAGGCGTGATTACGGATGGGGATCTGCGCCGGTCGCTGGAAAAAGGGTTTGATATTCTCAACCAGCGTGCTTTAGAAATCATGAAACATGGGCCGTTGCGAATCAAGCGGACTGAACTTGCCGCTGCCGCGCTGCAAATCATGGAACAGCGTGCCATTACCTCTCTGTTCGTGTTTGAAAACGATATGAACCCAGCCCCATGCGGCATTATCCATCTGCATGACATTCTCAAGGCGGGTATTGCCTGATGGATAGCAAACTTGCCGATATTCGCCTGTTGTTGCTTGATGTCGACGGCGTCATGACTGACGGAGGCATTCTGTACGATGCCAACGGAGTGGAAACCAAGGTGTTCAATGTCAAGGATGGGCATGGTATCAAGATGCTGCAGCGACATGGCATTGAGGTCGGCATCATTACCGGTCGCACTTCGCCGGTTGTCGCTATCAGGGCTAAAGAACTGGGAATTGAGCTGGTATATCAGGGCGCTCTGAAAAAGCTTGAGAGCTACCTCGACGTGAAACGGAAAACCGGACTTGTTGATAGTCAGATCGCCTATGTGGGAGATGACGTCATCGATGTCCCGGTCATGAGGCGTGTGATTTTTGCTGCGGCTCCTTCCGATGCCGTGATCGAAGCCCGCACGGTTGCGCACTATGTTACGTCTCTCGCCGGTGGGCGGGGTGCGGTACGTGAAGTATGCGATCTGATTCTCAAAGGTCGGGGGCTGTGGGGTGAGGTTGCGGCCCGTTATGAACTATCAGATTCAATCTCTGTGCCAAAAACGTGAACCTTTCACGTTATGCTGGACAGTCCTGCCCCCGAATGGTATAGTTTTGCCAATCATGGTATCGTCCGTTTATATCAGGCCCTTGCTGGCACTTCTTGTGATAGCGGCGATTGCCGGTATCGCGGTCGCTGTTTTCCGGAATGGTCCTCAGGGAACAGCACCGGCCCGACCAGCCAATCAACAGCTCCCCCACAATATTGATGTTGCCCTGAAAAAGGCCCGGTTTTCGGAAATTCAGGATGGTCTTGTTGCCTGGGAACTTGTTGCTGAACGGGTGGAGTACGATAAAGGGGGCGATACGGCATCTCTTTCGGATATCCGGATGGAGTTTCAGCGCAACCGGGCACATGGAACGATAACCGTTACGGCCTACAGCGGTGAGTATGAAAGCACGACAAAAACGGTCCGGCTCAAAAACCATGTTCATGTGGTTACGGAAGATGGTGCCAGTTTTGATACGAGTTCAATAGTTTATAGCGGCACAAAGGCCCTTTTTTCTACAAACGATCCTGTGACATTCCGGCAGGAACGAATGCAACTTACCGCTGTCGGTATGGATTTACGGGTAAATGATCAGCACGCGCGTTTTCATTCTTCGGTAGATGCTTCGATTATTACGCAATAGGTATACATGATGCTATACATGATGCGAATACAACTGTTTATTTCGATGTCTGTCTGTTTGTGGTGTCTGTTTTCCGTAGCGGTTATCCCGGCTGCTGCCACGACCTACAAAGGACATTCAAACTTGCCGATCACTGTTAAATCGAACGAGATGACCGCCGACAATAAAGGAAAAACGGCGCTTTTTTCAGGAAAAGTCGTTGCAAAACAGGGAGATATAACCATATTCTCCGATACGCTCGTTGTCAGTTATGCGGAAAAGAGCGGTGAAGTGGAAAAGGTTGAGGCAAGCGGAAACGTCAGGATTGTCCAGCAAAATAGGACCGGCTTTTCCGATAAGGCGGTCTATGACAGCCGTAATGGACGTATTGTGTTAACCGGAACACCTCGGGTTGTGCAGGGTGGAGACAGCATCAGCGGAAAAGTGATTACGTATTTCGTTGATGACGACAAGAGTGATGTCTCAAGTGGTGGTGATCCGAAAGCGCGCGTCGAAGCGGTCATTAATCCGCCCGCAAGGAAGAATGATGCCGGAAGTCGCTGACTCTTCCAGACTCTGGACAAAAGCTCTCAGAAAACAGTACGGGAGCCGTCACGTTGTCTGTGGTGTGGATATAACGATCACATCGGGATCCGTTATCGGACTTTTAGGGCCGAACGGAGCGGGAAAAACGACTACTTTTTATATGGTGGTCGGGTTGGCGCAACCGGACGGTGGTCAGGTCTTTCTGGGCGATGAAGAGATAACGACACTCCCGATGTACCAGCGTGCGCGTCGTGGTATCAGTTATCTCCCGCAGGAAGCTTCCGTTTTTCGCAAGCTGTCGGTAGCGGATAATCTGATGGCAATTATTGAAACGGTTGAATCCGACAAACGACGTGCCCGGCAGAGAATGGAGCAATTGCTGGAAGAATTTTCCATTACGCACATTGCATCATCAAAAGGGTTTGCGCTTTCGGGAGGAGAGCGACGCCGGGTAGAAATTGCCCGGTCACTGATAACCAACCCCTCATTTATTCTGCTGGACGAGCCGTTTGCCGGAATTGATCCGATTGCCGTAGCCGATATTCAGGGATTGATCGTTTCGCTCAAAAATCGAAATATCGGAGTATTGATCTCTGATCACAATGTTCGGGAAACGCTTGGTGTCTGCGATTCTGCATATATTATGAGTAGTGGTGTGGTGCTGGAACATGGCACGCCCGATGAGATTGCCGGGAGTAAAAAAGCTCAGGAGATTTATCTGGGTAAGGATTTCCGGCTCTGATATATACCGTTGAAAGAATATGAATTTCCGTATCGGATCTGAGGAAGATATATGGCAATGGAGATGCGCCAACAACTGAAAATGTCTCAACAACTGGTTATGACGCCCCAGTTGCAGCAGGCGATCAAACTGCTTCAGTTGACACGTCTGGAACTCCAGGATCTGGTCCTTCAGGAATTGGAGGAAAACCCGCTTCTTGAAGAAGCCACCGAAATGGAGGAGATCCGCGAGGCAGACATACTTGAGGTTTCGGAACAGGAATCTGAACCTGCGCAGGATAGTGTGGATTTTCATGAGGTGGAAACCGGTGAGGAGACGTTGCGCGACTGGGACAGCTACCTTGACGGATATAACTACAGTTCCGGAGAGCAACAGTACGGTGGTGAAGATGAACGCTCGTCCTTTGAAAACCTGCTGACTCGTAAAGGCACTTTGATCGACCATCTGTTGTGGCAGCTCCATATGGGACAGTATTCCGAGATGGATGTACGTGTGGGGGAGGTGATCATCGGTAATGTGGATGAATCGGGATATCTTCGGGCATCTCTCCAGGAAATAGCGGCGGCAAGTGCCGCAACGGAAGAGGATGTTCTGGATGTCCTTGAATGCATTCAGGAGTTTGATCCGCCGGGAGTTGCCGCTCGCGATCTGCGTGAGTGTCTGCTGATTCAGGCCTGGAACCTGGGTATGAAGGGGAGTGTTGTCGAAGGTATTCTGCTCAATCACCTCGGGGACCTGGAAAAACGAAATTACAAGCAGATCGCCCGTTCGTTAAAGGTCGATATCAATCATGTACTTGCGGCTTCCCGGATTATTTCCGGATTTGATCCCCGCCCCGGATCGTCGTTCAGTACCGATGACGTGCATTATATATCTCCCGACATTTTCGTTCACAAGGTGGGGGACGATTATGTGGTTATGTTGAACGAAGAAGGATTGCCCAACCTGAAGGTAAGTACCCAGTATGCGGAAGTTCGCGGCAATGGAGCGATTGATTCTCAGGCCGAGCATTATATCAATGATAAGATGCGTTCTGCGGTCTGGCTGATCAAGAGTATTCAGCAACGTCAGAGAACTATTTACAAGGTTGCCAAAAGTATCATCCGGTTTCAGCGCGAATATTTCGATCACGGCATCGAGTATCTGCGGCCATTGGTGTTGCGGGATATTGCCGAGGATATCGGTATGCATGAATCGACCATCAGCCGGGTTACTACCAACAAATATATGCAGACGCCCCAGGGATTACTGGAGTTGAAATATTTCTTCAACAGCGGCCTCTCGACCAGCGAGGGAGATTTTGTTGCCTCCGAGAGTGTGAAAAACAGAATCAAGGAAATTATTGAAAAGGAAAATCCCAAAAAACCGCTCTCAGATCAGAAAATTGCCGAAATGCTGGCGGATCAAACGGTGAATATTGCACGACGCACCGTAACCAAGTATCGCGAGATGCTCAACTTCGGGTCATCTTCCGAACGGAAACGACATTTTTGACGCACTGCTGTTTTGGCAGGCGTCCATTTCACAGCACCAACCACACAGGAGGATTGTATGCAGGTAA
>CAIYZD010000805.1 GCA_903930585.1 uncultured Geobacteraceae bacterium
ACCGAGGCAGCGCAAACAGCAAATCCCAGGAGACTGTTTTCCAAAACGTCACTCGCCATAGGACTGCCACAGTGGTTGTTAAAACTATGTTTATATTCAAACGACTACTTATAGAAAAACTGATTGAGTAACAGAATACCAAAAAACCGGACACCCTTCCGATCTTATAAGTAGAAGCAAAAAAAGAATCTTATTTTGCTTAATCATAACACCAGGAGGAGTACCGTATGCCAGAAGTATCAGAAAAAAGTAACAAGAGGAACAGGGTCAAATTCACGATTCCGGGCGGACTGGACGCGTTCTACATGGCGCGCCTCGCAAGAGTAGAGCAGATGAATATCGACCTTGAACGGATCTGCAAATTTGATCGTTGGTTTGAGAGGCAGCTTGAAAAAACCAATCGCATGATCGCTGAGATTACAGCAAAACGGGCTTAAACCCTTTGCCACTCGGCTGCAGAGTGTGTCTGTAACCGCCACCACGGTGACAGCAAAGGCAGCAACGCTACAGTGGCACCTGGCGGCAACAGTTCGGCAAGCAGCGGCAATGTAACAAACCAAGCAGTTCCGACCAATGCCCCATATCGTCAACCCGATGCTGTCGCTCCGGTGGTAATGCCGGCAACAGTCCCAGGAGCTGTAGAAGCAGTAAAAGTGGAAGTGAACAATGGCGCAGTTTAGTTCCACACCGTCAATAGTATCGAATGCGGCGCACCATCTGGTGCGCCGTAAACAAGCAGCGACTGTCGTCTCCCTCACTCCAATTCCGGCGAGTTGGCGACGTTTTTGGAGCGTGATTCGTTTCAAACAGTGGCTGGCCGTTTGACCGACATTTTTTTCACAGATCTGCTGGCATGGCGATTCTTGCTCTGGTCCATGAGCTGTATGTTGTCTCGCTGATCCTCGCTCCGGTACTACAGCGGCTGCCATTATCCTTCCGCTTCGATTGCCACCTCGGCCACCTTCTTGCGTTTTTCCGCACAAACACCATCGACAGTTCGGCCGTTTCCAAGCGGGCATTCGTGAGGCTGAATGGAGTTACCGGCCGGAACTTCCTGCTGCCAACCTGGAGATTGCAGGGATTCATGACGCTGACATAGTAGCGGTGATTTTGTATCTCTAGCGCCGCCATGCGGAATGAACACATCTCAAGATCTTCTGGCCTATCAGATCTTTGATCCGCATCCATCATGGTGGCCGATATCTGGAAATACAGATTTCTAAGGATTGCCTTGGCGAATTCAAGAAGGTAATCAGCCACGCAATTAAAATCACAGGATCGCCAGAATGTAAGCTGATGGTGATCGAAAACCGGATCAGAGATTTCGTAGAATTGACAAAAACAGCACGGAGTGCATTGCCGAACTAAAATTGTGGCTGGCGAGCCACTTGCGGAAGCTCGCCGCCACCCGAAAGGAGGCCAACCGGCTGCCAAATCTGCTACGCAACTGGTAGCTGCTACGCGCAGATTCTCGTCTTTATTTCAAGTCACCAAATATTTTTCTTTAAAATTACCGGCACAGTTTTGTGTCGCCCTTTTGGTGCTGATAGTTGCAGACACAAGACTGCCATGCGTTCTTGGTGAAGCTGTCATGACTTTTCCTGCCTGGTGCCGCTCTGACGGTCAGTGGCGTCAGGATATTTACAAGAGGTATATCCAAAGCATCACCCACGATACACCTGTATTGCTGTAGTTATCTCACTGTTTCTTTGGACTATTTTGATCATAAAAAATATTTTATCAGCAGCAAGCAAAAAAACCGGACACCCTCCTGATCTTATTTATAGAAGCAAAAAAAGAAGCTTCTTTTGCTTTATTTCACTATCAGGAGGAGTACCGCATGGCAGAAGTCTCAGAGAAAAGTAACAAGAGGAACCGGATCCAATTAACGATTCCGGACGAACTGAACGCGTCCTACAGGGCGTGCTTCGCAAAAGCAGATCTGTTGGGCATCGATGTCGATCTGACCCGCGATTTTTGCCGTTGGCTGGCAGCCCAGCTCGAACAAGTCGAACGCATGATCGCCGAGATTGAGGCAAAACGGGCGCTTAATCGGCAGAAGAGTGTGTCTGCAACCGCTGCTGTAGTGGCACCCAAAGCAGTAGCTGCACCAACGGCAGCAATGACCGGCAACAATGCCAAAACCAGCACCACGGCAACAAACATCACAGTTCCTACGAATGCCCCATCTCGTAACCCGGAGACAGTGAACGTCCCCAAAACGGTGCCTCCAGCACCGTCTGATGCTGTCACAATGCCACCAAAGGAGGCGTCTCACCTTCCGACAGCAAATGACAGTGCTGCCGCAAAGCCGACTGAAGTCGTTCCCGCTCCACGTCAGCCCGATGTTGTCGCTCCGGTGGCTATGCCGGCAACAGCCCCGGTTGCAGTAGAAGAAGTAACAGTGGAAGTGAACAATGGCACAGTTTAGTTCCACACCGTCAATAATATCGAATACGGCGTACCATCTGGTGCGCCGTGGCCAAGCGGCGATTGCCGCCTACCTTCACTTCAATTCCGGCGACTTGGCGAAGTTTCTGGAGCGGGATGCTTTCCTCTGTATTGCTCAGCGTTTTGCCGATCATTTTTTTCATCGCTCTGCCGGTTTGGCGATTTATGATCAAGTGGTCGAACTGTACGTTGCGCTGTTGATTCTGGCTCCGATTCTCCAACGTCTGCCACTTTCTCACAAAGTTGACTGGCATCATGGCCATTTCCTCGGCTTTTTTCGCATTAATGGCAGCGGCCGGATCGGCAGATTTTATTTTGGCTGCCGGGAGATTGAACGCCGTTATCAGCCAGACGTTCTGGCTGTCAATCTGGAGGCACTTGGCATTCACGATGCCGACATGGTGGCGGTACTTTTGGATCTGTACCGTCGCCACGCCGGAGGCAGTACGCTCAAAGATTTGCTGGCACATCAGCTTTTTGATCCGATCATGATGACGTCGCTAAAGCAGGGGTACGAATTGCGCTACGGCAACATGTTTTATCGCCTGGAGAAGGCAGCTTTCGAAAATTCGGTAGATATCCGTACACAGGCTGTTTCAGTAGCCGATTTTTCCATCCGCTCCCTTGCTCACCTGAGTGGTCGGCATCTGGAGATTGGAATTACCGCTACGTACGTTGCTGAATTTAAGGAACACATCAAAAGGATTGTGACGTCATGTTCTTCTCCGGAATTCAAGATAAAAGCAATTGAAGTTCGCATTCGGGATTTTGCGGAACATACCAGATCGGCAAGATCGGCCTTAGAACAGATAAAAGATCTTAAAAACTGGCTGGCAACAAAAATAAATGGCCTGGCAGGCACCAATGAGGAGGCAAAAACGCTGCCAAACTTGTTGCTGAATTTGTGGTTGCAGCGAGCCGATTCAGCTCTGTACATAAAATCTCCCAACTTTTTTCTCAACCCTACCAACTGCGAAGAGAAGACTTTTAGAACCTTCTTTTCGCCATATCGCGAGGTCTAAACATGAGTACACTTCACCGCAGAGATATATCTGCAGCTGATTTAACCAAGCTGGCACTGTTTTGCAGTGTTATTGCAGGAACGCAGTGGCAACATCTGATTCCGTGCTGGAATCTTCCAAACTTCACAATGCTGCTGCCTGTCTGGTACTTAGCCGGATCAGGCTGGCGTCTTGACAAGTACAAAGAGTTCACGATGGATGCTTATGGTATTAAAGTGGCTGATTTCAGGCGTGCCTGCCGCTACATCAACGTATCAGAATTTGATATGGTTGATACCCTCTACCGAATGTCAATGATCAGCGTTATCCCAGGACAAAGGCTGCATGAACCACCCAAGTTTAAAATGCAGTTTCATGGAAAGTATCTCGCCATTGACTACTGGGAAACCATTTCTGACGAATTTGGTTTTGTTATCGAATGCCGCCGGTCTGACGGCAAGTTCAGGTAGATTTGACCATGGAACAAGAGATTCTTACGGCTGAAGAGTTTGCGGCCCGGCTTAAAATTGGCCGATCAACGCTCTTTGATTGGTTGAACAAGGGAATTCTTGTTTCAGGCAAACATTACCTGAAAGTGGGAAGAATCCTCCGGTTTGTCTGGTCTGACGACGTAGTAACAACATTGCTGAATGTGTCTGTTGCGGTAACTACGTCGCGCCAGCCTGCCTCCAAGCGGGACAACCGGGTGGCAGCCAAAAATACAATCAATTGGGATTATTGATCCGGTTGATATCGGCAGCAAATGTGTTATCCTACCACCGGACTTTGGACTTTGTTCGGTGGGTAGGATGCGCACATGGAGGCAACAATGCGCAGAAAACCCTCGGCAGAAATGCTCTTTGACAATATGGATGATAAACATGAAGGAACAGTTATTCGCAAACCGGGCTCAAAAAAGCTCTATGTGCTGTTCTATTACTATGGCCGCCGCGTAGAAAAATCCACCGGCCTTGACGATACGCCACCAAACCGGAAAAAAATCAAGACATGGCTCGACCGGCAGAT
>CAIYZD010000806.1 GCA_903930585.1 uncultured Geobacteraceae bacterium
ATAATCAACACCATGCATTACACCTTCTGTATTTTCCTCATTTTCCAGTCCTAATTTGCGGCTGGCATGGGCTCCAACTCCGAGAAAGACCGCATCAAATCCCTCTTCCTTCAGATCAATCAGTTTTTTGTCCTTGCCGAGGGTAAATCCCTTGATAATGGTCACTCCACAACTCTTTAGAGCATCGAATTCGGCATGAATAATATCACGGGGAAGGCGAAAGGCTGGAATACCTACAGTTAACATGCCACCAACTTCAGAGAGGCTTTCAAATACTGTGCAGGCAATTCCTTTATGTGACAGATAATAGGCAACGGACATTCCGGCAGGACCGGAACCGATAATGGCGACCTTTTTAGAAACCGGGAGAGCACAAGGAGTGAACATGTTTTTTTTGTTTGCAACCATCCAGTCAACAACAAAACGTTCGAGCATCCCGATAGCTACAGCTTGGCCTTTACCCTTGCCGCGGATACAGGAACCTTCACATTGAAACTCATGAGGACATACTCGTGAACAGACTGCCGGCATGGAAGAGGTCTCCCTGATCTTCCAATAAGCCTGTTCAAACTCACCTTCACGCAACAGAGCTATAAAACCTGGAATATCATTATGTATGGGGCAACCATCGCGGCAACCAGGCTTCTTGCACTCCAGACAACGATTGGCTTCCAGGATTGCCGTTTCTGTAGAGTAACCGGCTACTATTTCATTAAAATTGCTAATACGCTCAGAAACAGGCAATTCAACAGCCATCTGGCGGGCAATGGCCATTCGCTCTTGTGCTTTCATATCTTCTCTTGCATTTTTGAATTTAGGTTGCTGATATAGCAGTATAAAAAAATACTCTATACAACATAAAAAAAAAGGTCATTCCCCGAAAGAAATAACCTTGTTTTACTTATTTTAGATAAAGAATCAAGTCATTTTAGAGACTTTCATACGCGCAAGCGCCCTCTGTAATGCTGCCTCAGCACGAGTCCTATTGATTAAATCATCATGCTGTGACGCCTTGGCAAGACGTTTTTCGGCACGTTCTTTGGCCCTCATGGCCCTATCAACGTCAATCTGTTTCCCGTGCTCAGCACTTTCTACCAGAAAGGTAATCTTATTGTTGGACACTTCACAGAACCCACCACTAATCATGAGATTCTCACGTTTCTTCCCTTGATCGTAGGACAACAAACCTATTCTGATGGTGGAAAGAAAGGGAGCATGGTTGGCGAGAACACCAAAATCGCCACCATATCCTGGTGCATTGACGATATCAACATCTTCGCTGACAACAGCCCCATTGGGGGTAACTACTTCAAGCCGTATTTGTTGAGCCATTGATTTGACCTCTTAAGCCGTTATTCTAAAATAACTGTAACCTGTTACTGCTGATACCGATAGTATGAGCCATAATGAATTTATGCAAAATCATAAAAACTATTTCTTTATGGCTCGTTTTCACAAAAAATTATACTTTCTCTTTTTCTGCCTTGGCAAGGGCCTCTTCGATTGGGCCAACCATATAGAATGCATTCTCTCCCATATGATCATACTTTCCTTCCAGAATTCCCTTAAATCCCTGAACCGTGTCGGCTACCTTAACAAACTTACCCTCCATACCGGTAAATACCTCGGCAACGGTAAAAGGCTGGGACAGAAAACGCTGTATTTTACGAGCCCGACCAACAAGAAGCTGATCATCTTCAGACAACTCATCCATACCGAGAATAGCAATAATATCCTGCAGATCTTTATATTTCTGCAATGAAATCTGTACACCACGCGCAACGTCATAATGTTCTTGACCTACAACGTTCGGATCTAGGATGCGTGATGTTGAATCCAAGGGATCAACAGCAGGATAGATACCAAGCTCAGCAATCTGACGCGAAAGAACAACGGTACCGTCAAGATGGGCAAAGGTGGTAGCAGGGGCAGGGTCAGTCAAGTCATCAGCAGGAACATAAACACACTGAACAGCAGTAATGGATCCCTTTGTTGTTGAGGTAATACGCTCCTGCAGAGCACCAAGGTCGGTTGCAAGTGTTGGCTGATAACCAACGGCAGAAGGAATACGTCCAAGAAGAGCGGAGACCTCTGAACCTGCTTGAGTAAAGCGGAAGATATTGTCAACAAAGAAGAGCACGTCCTGGCCTTCTTCGTCACGGAAATACTCAGCAGCAGTCAGACCAGTCAGCGCTACACGGGAACGGGCTCCGG
>CAIYZD010000807.1 GCA_903930585.1 uncultured Geobacteraceae bacterium
CGTTACAGCCAGTGGGCCAAGGATCTGCGCAGTAAAGCAACTGTCGAGATCAAAGAACTGGACGGGCTGCTATAGACGAAACAGCCGCTCCCTGAGATCGGGAAGCGGCTGTTTGATTAAGTTCCGTCCTGCCGCATCATCAATCCCTGCGACGCAGATACCCGAGAAACTCATCACAGGAAAGATGCTTTTTTCTGACCAGATGAGCAATCTCCCTGCTCATTGCCAGTTTTTCTCCGTCTTTCATGGCATCTTTCAACAGTACGAACAGTGGCGTATTGCTGCTGTACGGGTCCAGACGAAGCCGTTCCTGCAGTTCGAATGCCGACATGTCCGGCAACATCTGACAACAGAACACCAGATACACCGGATGAATTGACGCGAGCGCCAGAGCTTCCTTGCCGGTGTATCCCTTGACAACTTCGAACCCCAGCACTTCAACCGCCCTGGCAAGCTTCTCTTCGCCACTCCGTGACACTACCATCGCTTGAAGATCCCAGGTTTCCGCCTCTTCGGTCAGACCATAGACCGCCAGCCTGTTTTGAAGATACTGTTCGTCCACCGGCAGGGTAAAAAACCCGGCGACCGGAAAAACGCCGCCAACTTTCCCCTTTTCACTCAGGAACACCGGCAATACCGGAATATCCCGGGTTGCGGGAGAGCTTTTTATTCGCACCAGAACACCCCAGCCATCATCGGAAAAGGGCGAGACATCGAGCACAATCCCCAATGGCCTTCCCGCTTCAATGTTTTCGTACTGTTCAAACCGGCAAACATACCCGCCAGCTTCAAGATAAGAGGCAAGCAATTCTTCACGCCCATGTCCGGGCTTTATCCCCAATATCCAGAGCTCTCTGCGTGGTACGGTGTTTTCAGTCATAGGCGCTCCTGTCTGCATACATTGATCAAAAAGGGTACTTTCATACCAGAAAGCTGAGTCAGAAACCGGATAATCCTTCCCTTGGTATTATGCCGAATAGAGTTCGAGTATCCGTTCGATAATATTCGTCGTCGATTTACCGTCCACAAAGGTAACCAATTCCACCCGGCCACCATACGATTCTACTATCTCTCTTCCGACTACGCCATCCAGTGAATAATCGCCCCCCTTGACCAGAATGTACGGTTTGAGTGCCGTTATCAGTTCAAGAGGCGTATCCTCGTCGAATACGGTAACATAGTCGATGCAATCAAGGGCCGCCAGAAGATGCGCCCGTTCATCCTGGTCGATCAGCGGCCGCTTTGCCCCTTTCAGGCGACGCACCGAGGCATCGCTGTTCAGTCCGAGTACCAGCAGATCACCAAGGTTCCGGGCCTTTTGGAGATATTTCACATGACCGGCATGCAACAGATCGAAGCAACCGTTGGTGAACACAATTCGCTTCCCCCGATTTTTTTCCGCCGCGATCAACGGCGCAAGCACATCAAGGCTCTTTATTTTCGCATGACTGTCCTTGTGAGCCAGTGATACTGCGTCGATAATTTCCTGCGGCGTAACTATCGAAGTCCCCAGCTTGCCTACAGCAATACCGGCAGCGACATTGGCCAGACGGGCCGCTTCCGCCATACTGAAACCGGAGGCGATGCCGACCGCCAGCGCCGCCAGGACCGTATCTCCGGCACCCGAGACATCAAAGACTTCCCGTGCTACGGTAGGGATATGGACAATTTCACCTCCCGTGGAAAAGAGAGACATTCCCTCTTCGCTCCGGGTGATCAACAGGTGCTGCAAACCGGTAGCGGTCATAATAACATCGGCGGCATGTGCCAGAGAGGCACTGTCCGTTATGGCAATTCCCGAGGCGGCCTCAGCTTCCTTGCGATTCGGCGTCAGCAGCGTCGCCCCCCCATAGCGGGTAAAATCGGTTCCTTTGGGATCCACCAGAACCGGTATCCCGGCTTCAGCCGCAGCGGTAACTGTCGAGGCGATAACGGCAGGAGTCAACACTCCCTTGTTGTAATCCGAAAGCACAATGACCGAGTATTCGCTGACGTGGCCGGCAATCCAGAGGCGGAGTTGCTGTTCAACGGCAGCCGGCAAGGCTTCCCGCGATTCCCGGTCGATGCGGACAATCTGTTGATGCGCGGCAACGACTTTTGTTTTACGGCTGGTCCGGCGATCCGGATCGAGGAAGACTGCTCTGGTGTCAATGTGGTTCAGACAGAACTGTCCCAACAGTTCGCGGCCGTTCTGATCGTCCCCCACAACGGAACAGACCGAGACCTGCACTCCCAGCGCCGCAAGATTATGCACCACATTGCCGGCCCCTCCAAGACGGAGTTCCTCTCGTATAACATCGACTACCTGCACCGGAGCCTCCGGCGAGATACGATCCGTCTTGCCCCACAGGTACTCATCCAGCATCAGGTCACCCACAACCAGACAGCGTATACCGGCAGTATGGGCAAACAGGGCTTCTACTTTGGCACGATCCATACGGCCTCCTTGATCAGGCAAACATGGTCTTTTCCAGCACGTCGCAGACGATATGGATGATGGTGATATGCCCCTCCTGAACCCTGGGCGTGTCGTGAGTCGGCACAATCAGCGCCAGATCGCAGGCATTCTTGATGGTACCGCCATCCTTGCCAAGCAGACCTACCGTGCGGCACCCCATTGCACGTGCCAGTTCAAGCGCCTGCAGGACATTGGGAGAATTGCCGCTGGTCGAGATCCCGACAATCAGATCACCCGCTACTGCAAGTGCTTCGATCTGACGCACAAAGACTTTGTCAAAACCATAGTCATTGCCGATGGCGGTAAGAATCGAAGTATCGGTTGAAAGTGCAACCGCCGGTAATCCCCGTCGTTCCATCTTGAATCTCCCGACGATCTCGGCCACAAAATGCTGGGCATCTGCTGCCGAACCGCCATTCCCCATCACCAGAAGCTTGCCGCCGTGCGTGAAGGTTTCCACCAGCAGGGTCGCCATTTCGGCGATCTGCGGTGACAGTTCCCGCTCAACGCGGGCAATGACGTCGCGATGAGCGGTTAATTGAGATATAATCTCCGAAATCATGGTAATGCCTCCTGAAATTGGCCCGGGATTGTACCCGTGTGGACACCAATGGCGCCGAGAAGTTCATCAAGTGAGATAGCGGTATCAATGCCCGGAAAAGGCACCTCGGCAGATCCCCGTACCGCAAGCAGATCGGGTGAGGTGTTCCGCAACGCTGACAATTTCCGACGCAGATCCTGCCGCGGAAACAGGATCGAAATGCGGCACAGAGCTATGCCGGTATGCAGGCCATTCCACCCCATTTTCCGAAAATTGGCGTACTGGCGGCGATGCAACAGCAATGTAAACCGGTGACCCTGGCGAGCACCATCCAGAATGGCGGCAATGGTATCGCCAACTGTTTCGGCTTTCGCTTCCGTGCCAAAATAAACGCAATAATGACGAACAATTCCCCACCGGGATATATACGCCGAGCGGCTGTTCTGAATCATCTCGCTCCTGCGCCGCATCGAACCGAACTGCTGCCCGGAAGAACAGGACAAACAAAGCCGCCCGGAAATACAGGTACGATACCCATGGGCAGCGACACGTCGGACATACTCCTTCAGACACCACTCATTACCATCGAGACGTTCGTCAAACGTACCGGAAACCATGCGCATCTCGGTCCGGAGGAGGAGTGTCGAGAAAGAGACCGTACAGGTTTCCATCATCGTGCATCCCGGAGCGAGTTCAGGGAGGTTCGGCGCATCCGGGCCACTAAACAGCGGCGAAACGATTCCGGCAGCGGCGGTTTCCGCCATCCCCACCAGAAGTTCCAGCCACCCATCCTGCACGACTACATGGGGAAGAACAATCACGGTGTAATCGCTGTCAGAACGGGACAGCCCCATATTGATCGCGGCAACAAGTCCGATATTCCGATCTGACTTGATAAACAGCCCCTGCTCGCCCAACGGTTCGGAGAACTCTTCCAGCATCAGTTCCATATCGCGGCTGCTGCCGTTATCGACGATTATCAGACGAGCAGCCGGAGAGTGTATGAGAATCGCCGCAAGACAGGCGCGGGTCTCAAACGGGTTGTTCCAGACCGGAACCAGAATGTCGATAGTGGGGGAAGTCATAGCATGTGTGAAAGGCTCGCCACCACGGGATCACAAAGCGACCGACTCTGTCACGGTGAAGCCGGTGATCCCGCAGCGAACAAATCAGGATGAAATAGCAACGCGGCGCAGCAGATCAAGCTCGTCCAGAACAAGACCGGAGCCAAGACAAACACAGTCAAGGGGGTTCTCGGCAATAAGAACCGGCACTTTGGTAACTTCGCGCAGCAACAGATCCAGGTTGCGCAGCAAGGCGCCGCCACCGGCCAGAAAAATGCCCTGATCGACAATATCAGCCGCCAGTTCGGGCGGTGTTTTTTCCAGACAGATCCTCACCGTATCAACAATGGCGTTGACCGCTTCTTTAAGAGCATCGCGGATTTCGTCCGAGTTTACCTTGATGGTTTTGGGGATACCGGAGACCAGATCCCGCCCTTTGACCTCCATCTCCAGCGTTTCCGGACCGGGATACGCTTCGCCGATCTCTATCTTGATCTTTTCTGCCCACCGCTCACCGATCTGCAGATTGTATTTTTTACGGATGTACTGAACGATCGCCTCATCCATCTTGTCGCCCCCCATGCGGGTGGACTGTGCATAAACGATCCCAGCCAGCGAAATAACAGCCACCTCGGTCGTGCCGCCGCCGATATCGACAATCATGTTCCCGGATGCTTCGATGATGGGCAGGCCGGCACCAATAGCTGCTGCCATCGGCTCCTCAATCAGGTATACTTCACGGGCTCCGGCCGACTCGGCCGATTCCTTGACCGCACGTTTTTCAACCTGGGTTATCCCGGACGGCACGCAGATGACGATGCGGGGACGGACAAGAGTTTTACGGTTATGTACCTTATGAATAAAATAGCGCAGCATCTCTTCGGTAATATCAAAATCGGCAATAACGCCATCCTTCATGGGACGGATGGCAGTAATGGACCCGGGCGTACGACCGAGCATCTGCTTCGCTTCCATGCCGACCTTCAGCACCTTCTGCTGACCGTTGGGCATTTTCTGCACCGCGACGACTGACGGTTCACGCACCACGATCCCCTTACCTTTCAGATAAACAAGGGTGTTTGCAGTACCAAGGTCAATGGCGAGGTCATTGGAAAAAAATCCGAACAGATAATCAAACATTTTCAACATTACGTTGTGATCCTTTCAGTGATCATTTCAAGTAGGTAAAATGAGGCGGAAAAGAATAGCAGAGTAACCGTAAGAAATGCAAGAACGAATACAACCTGCGAATTGTAGTGTATGGTAATTGCAACTATCTGACTCAGACATATTGACTCCGGCGGACCACAAGCCGACATCTTGACATTCCGGCTCTATATCTGTAGTTTAATCCAGTTTTAACGAATCTGAAACGGAGAATGCCTTAACTATGGAATATAAAGACACCCTCAACCTGCCACAGACCGATTTTGCGATGAAGGCCAACCTGAATCAACGGGAGCCGGAAATGCTCGCGAAATGGGAGGAAAACGGGCTCTATGCCAAACTTGAGAAGCACGGCAAAGACAAACCGCTCTATGTTCTGCATGACGGTCCTCCGTACGCCAACGGTCACATCCATATCGGTCATGCCCTCAATAAAACGCTTAAAGATATTGTACTGAAAGTTAAGCGTATGGAAGGTTTCCACGCCCCCTACGTGCCGGGGTGGGATTGCCACGGGCTGCCGATTGAATTGCAGGTGGAGAAGAACCTCGGTTCAAAAAAACACCAGATCAGCAAACTGGAGATGCGCCGCGAGTGCCGGAGCTATGCCGCAAAATTTGTCGATATCCAGAAAGAGGAATTTAAACGCCTCGGCATTCTGGGTGACTGGGAACATCCCTATCTGACCATGAACTACGAATATGAAGGGCTGACCGCCGCCGAACTGGCCCGTTTTGCCCACAACGGCGGACTCTACCGTGGCCGCAAACCGGTGCACTGGTGTTCCTCATGCGTCACGGCCCTGGCCGAAGCCGAGGTCGAATACGCTGACCATACCTCGCCTTCCATTTTCGTCCGTTTCGCCCTCCAGGATAACATCTCCGCCGAGATACCGGCGCTGGCCGAAAAACAGGCATATGTCGTGATCTGGACGACCACCCCCTGGACTATTCCGGCCAACCTGGCCGTGGCACTTCATCCCGAGTTCGACTATGTCGCGCTTGATACTGAAAAAGGTGTGCTGATTGTCGCGGAAGGGCTTAAGGACTCATTCCTGGCAACTGTCGGCTTGACCGGCGAAGTCATCGCCACTTTCAAGGCGGGCCTGCTGGAACGCAAACGGTGCAAACACCCGTTCTATGATCGCGATTCAATCGTGCTGCTCGGCGAGCATGTAACGCTGGAAGCCGGTACCGGTTGCGTTCACACCGCCCCCGGCCACGGTCAGGAAGACTACGAGCTGGCACTGAAAGAGGGGCTGGAGATCTACAACCCGGTTGACAACCACGGCAAGTACCTGGCAAATGTGGAGTTCTTCGGCGGCCAGCAAGTCTTTCCCGCCAATCAGAGCGTCATCGACAAACTGGTCGAGGTCGGAGCACTGCTCCAGACCGCCTCCATCAGCCACTCCTACCCGCACTGCTGGCGCTGTAAAAAACCGATTATCTTCCGCGCCACGGAACAGTGGTTCATCAGCATGAAGGCCAATGACCTGCGTGATAATGCGCTGAAAGCCATTGATCAGGTGGAGTGGATTCCGAAATGGGGACGCGAGCGGATCTACGGCATGATCGAGAATCGCCCCGATTGGTGCGTCTCCCGGCAGCGTTCCTGGGGTGTGCCGATAACTGCATTTTCCTGCACCGCCTGCGGCGAATACATTGCCGACGGCGCCATCATGGACCACGTTGCAGAAATATTCAAAAAGGAAAGCTCCGATGTCTGGTTCGACTGGAGCGCCGGACAGTTACTTCCCCCCGGATCGGTTTGCCCGAAATGCGGCGCGGCATCTTTTGAAAAAGAGAACGACATTCTGGATGTCTGGTTTGATTCAGGTGTTTCGCATGCAGCCGTCCTGGAACCAAGCTCAAACCTCCGTTCCCCGGCCGATATGTATCTTGAGGGGAGCGACCAGCATCGCGGCTGGTTCCACTCGTCCCTGTTGGAGAGCGTCGGAACCCGTGGCGTTGCTCCATATAAAAGCGTCCTGACCCACGGCTTTGTGCTGGACGGACAGGGACGCAAAATGAGTAAATCGGTGGGCAACGTCGTGGCTCCCGAAGATGTCATCAAGAAGTTCGGCGCCGATATCCTGCGACTCTGGGTTGCCGCCATGGACTATCAGGACGACACCCGCATCTCGCAGGAGATATTGACCCGGGTCGCGGAAGCGTATCGCCGCATTCGTAACACCTGCCGCTACATTCTCGGCAACATCAGCGGCTTCGATCCGGCAACTCAATCGGTGCCGTTCGAGAAGATGCCGGAAATCGACCGGTGGGCTCTGCACCAGCTTGAAATACTGAAAAGCCGGATTCTCACCGCCTATCAAGAACTGGAATTTCACGTCATCTATCAGGAAGTCAACGGTTTCTGTACGACGGAAATGAGTGCATTTTACCTCGACATACTCAAAGACCGGATGTACACCAGCAAAAAAGGTTCTCTGGAACGGTTGAGCGCCCAAACGGTCATGTTCCGCATCCTCGACACCATGGTCCGTATTCTTGCTCCGGTGCTCTCGTTCACCACAGACGAAGTCTGGCAGTTCATGCCGGGAGAGCGTGAGGAGAGCGTACACCTGGCCCAATTCCCCGCTCTTCACCCGGAATGGAAAAACGATGCCCTGGCGGCCCGATGGGAACGTATCATCAAAGTCCGTGCAGATGTTTCCAAAGCCCTGGAACTCGCCCGTATCGCCAAAACCATCGGCCATTCCCTTGACGCTGCCGTTACCATAGCCGCGCCACCTGAACTGTTTGCCTTCCTTACGGACTATGCGACCGACTTGAACAGCATTTTTATTGTATCTAAAGCGACGCTGGCACCGGATCTGGAGGGAGAATACTGGGCTTCGGAAAATCTGGAGGGGTTGAAAATCCAGGTTAGCGCAGCTCCGGGTGAGAAATGCGAGCGCTGCTGGTATTACAGTGAGGAACTCGGTACGGATTCAGAACACCCGACCATCTGTCCGAAATGCACGATTGCCGTCACGTGATGGCGGCTTTTATTCATCTCCATGCATCAAAAAAGAACGGGCAAAATCGCGCCACCATCATACCCCCGGAAGATGCAGTCGACAACAGCGTCCCACGGATGCACGGAATTAAGCAATGAAACCGAGACATATCCAATTTGCAGCTATTGCCCTGGCCGGCATACTCATCGACCAAATCACCAAAATCGCCGTTGATCGCAGCATGGTGTTGTTCGACTCGATACCGATCATTGAAAATTTCTTTCATATAACCTATGTCAGAAACAGGGGAGCGGCTTTCAGTTTTCTCTCCAACGCGTCATGGCGGCTGCCGTTTTTTATCACCATATCAATTATTGCAGCGTTTGTAATTCTGATCGCCTTTCGCCGGTTGCGCGACGACCAGAAACTGGCTCATATTTCACTGTCCATGATTTTTTCCGGTGCTGTCGGCAATCTGATTGACCGGATCAGGCTGGGGGAGGTAATTGACTTTCTGGATGCTCACTGGTACCGCCACCACTGGCCGGCCTTCAATGTCGCCGACTCGCTGATATGCGTCGGGGTTTTTCTGCTGGCACTTGATATGATTCTGGAGGAAAAACGGGTAAAGAAAGGTCAAACGTTGCCCGCGTAACAGACACCACCAACATAAACTTCCTGCATGCACCCCTCCCGTATGACCCGCTCCAGCACTCCACCTTCGCCGCCATCACAACCGGCGATTACCTGAAAATCCGCCCGTTTGCCTTTATCCAGAGAGCCGCAGGCGGATGAAATACCGAGAGCGGCGGCACCGCCTGTCGTAACCATACGGAAAATGTCTGTTTCAGTCAGGTCATCCGGAAAGATATCCAGCGCAAAGCGCAATTCGTCCCACAACGAGAGGGAATTGTTGCTGGCTAACGAATCGGTGCCGAGTGACAGGGGAATGCCCATTTTTTGGAACAGCGAAACCGGCGCACGCCCGACATCGAGAAGCTCGTTACTGCGTGGGCAGAGTGCTACGTGCACGCCGCGCGACTTGAGGATAGAGGCATCCGCGACAGAAACATGGACGCAATGAACCGCCAGCGTAGTCGGAGTCAACAGTCCATGACTGTCCAGCAACTCCGTGGAACTACAGCGGGCGGGCTGCCCCAGGAACCGTTCCCACCCGACAAACGGGTAAAAGGACGTAGCCAGTTCTCCGGTCTGGTCAAAGGTAAAATCAGATTCGGATTGTGACTCCGAAAGATGTATGGCAAGCGGCAGGGCGTGTGCTGCAGAAGTAATCCGAATTTCAGGCAGATAGTGGTGCGTAATCGTGTAAGGTGAATGAGGTGAGAGACCGGGCCGTAGTAAGTGCATTTTACCGGCGAGCGCCGCAGCCGTTGCCGCAGCAAGTTTGCTCCTGAAATGATCGGATTCCTGCCCGAGCAGTTCAAAATAGAGCCGCCCGGCAAGCGGGGATTCGTGATAAAGCCCAGCCAGCGCCGTATTGGTAACGATCTCGCCAATCGCGGTTGTCCCCGATTCAAGACACATCCGTACCCCCTCCCGAACCGAGGGGGGGTACTCTTCGGGAGTCAATCCGCGCGATATTTTGATCAACTGAATAATCCAGTCGGTAAATCGCCGCGGATTATAATCGACGCCGGACCTGAGCCGCCAGGAAGGGAAATGGGTCAATTCAAGGTGAGTATGAGCGTTGACAAAGCCGGGAATCAAAGCACAACCGGGAAAATCATGCACCGGAGCAGAGTATTTGCTGCGAAGAGAACTCACCGTACCGGTTTCAGCAATTATACCGTCATGAACGAGCAATGCCCCGCCGACAACGGGCGGGGCATCGGGATTTATCAACCAGGATGCGGAGTAGATCACCTCTTCAGACATGTATCACCTCTATTAAGTAGCCTGACTACTTTTATCCCGATTCTTTTTTGCAACGGGCGGTGCGGGAGGCGGATATTTCTCCAAGGCGAGCTTGAGAGCGTCTTCTACTTCCGACACCGCTACAATTTTGATTTTTTTGAGGATTTCCGGCGTAATGTCCTCCAGGTCCTTTTTGTTCTGCTCGGGGATGATCACCAGCCGCATCCGGGAGCGCACCGCAGCCAGAATTTTTTCCTTAAGACCGCCAATCGGAAGCACCTTGCCGCGCAGCGTTACCTCACCGGTCATAGCTACGTCTTTGCGTACCGGGATTTGGCATAATATCGATACGAGCGCCACGGTCATGGCAACACCGGCAGACGGGCCATCTTTTGGTATGGCGCCGGCAGGAACATGCACATGAATTTCATGATCATGGAACAGTTCCGGTTGCAAATGCAGCGCCGCAGCATGTGCACGGATGTAGGAATGGGCCGCCTGAACCGACTCTTTCATCACATCTCCCAGCTGCCCGGTCAGCGTCAAAGCGGTTTTACCCGCCATCAAGCTGGCTTCGATATGAAGAATTTCCCCCCCCACCGGTGTCCATGCAAGGCCATTTACAACCCCGACCTCATTTTTGTCCAGATCTTCTTCACGAACAAATTTCGGCGCCCCAAGATATGTGTGCAGAGTTTTAGCCGTTACCTTGACGATACGCTGGTTCCCCTCGGCCACTTTCCGAGCCACTTTGCGGCAAATCTTGCCTATTTCCCGTTCCAGGTTACGCAGGCCGGCCTCACGGGTATATTTGGAAATAATCTCCGATATTGAGCCATCGTCAAAACTGATGTGTTTGGGCTTAAGTCCGTTTTCCTTAATCTGGCGCGGCACCAGATAACGCTTGGCAATCTCCAGCTTTTCCTCCTCGGTGTACCCGGCCAGATTGATAACTTCCATCCGGTCACGCAGAGCCGACGGAATGGGGTCCATCTGATTCGCAGTCGCCACAAACATAACGTTCGAGAGGTCAAACGGCTGGTTGATATAATGATCGGAGAACGAGTGATTCTGCTCCGGATCAAGAACCTCAAGGAGTGCGGATGAGGGATCGCCTTTGTAGTCATACCCCAGCTTGTCGATTTCATCCAGCATGAAGACCGGATTATTGGCGCCGGCCTGTTTCAAACCCTGCAAAATGCGACCGGGAAGAGCGCCTATATAGGTACGGCGATGGCCGCGAATCTCGGCTTCATCACGCACCCCCCCCAACGAAATGCGGACGAATTTACGGTTCATGGCGCGGGCAATAGACTTGCCGAGCGAAGTTTTACCGACACCGGGAGGACCGACAAAACAGAGAATCGGCCCTTTCATCTTTTTCTTCAACTTACGCACCGCCAGGAATTCCAGGATACGTTCCTTGATCTTGTCCAGATAAAAATGGTCATTATCCAGAATCGTCTTGGCACGAACGATGTCCAGACTGTCGCGCGTCGACTTGCTCCAGGGGAGTTCCACCATCCAGTCCAGATAGGTTCTGACGATGCTCGCTTCTCCGGCATCCGGATGCATATTTTCCAGGCGTCCCAACTGCTTGAGCGCCTCCTTCTGCACCGCTTCCGGCATTTTGGCTGATTCTATCGCCTTTCTGATTTCCGCCAGATCTTCTTTACCTTCGTTATCTCCCAACTCACTCTGGATAGCTTTCATCTGCTCGCGCAGGTAATATTCCTTGTGGTTTTTACCCATCTCCTCGCGTGCGGCGTTCTGGATCTTGGCCTGCACACTCAGGAGTTCGACTTCCCGGTTCAAAAATTCATTCACCTTGGTCAGACGGACGATTGGGTCGTTTATTTCCAGCAAGGTTTGCGCATCGGCAACCTTCAGCCCAAGATTACTGGATACCAGATCGGCCATGCTCCCCGGATCCTGGATATTCTCCAGGATAACCATCACCTCGGGCGACACCTGTTTGCCGAGTTCCATAACCTTGGTCAACTGCTTGCGCACGGTGCGTATCAACGCCTCGGTTTCCAGCGATACATCAACGATCACGGTATCA
>CAIYZD010000808.1 GCA_903930585.1 uncultured Geobacteraceae bacterium
AGCAATCACCCGTATATCAAGACCAACGAGGAGTTCAAGAATACATTCGGCGGAGCCAATGTTGTCACCATCATGGTTGAAACCAGGAAAGAAGACATCTTTAATACGGAGACCCTCGCCACGATCAAGCAGATTACCGATGATCTGCTGCAGGTGGATGCCGTCAACCAGTTCCAGATCGTTTCCCTGGCATCAAAGAAGCTCAAAAACGTGCGGGCTTCAAACTTGGGGATTGAATCGCTCCCGATCATGTGGCCGGAACTGCCGAAGAACGAGGAACAGATCAACAAACTTAAAAAGGATGTCATCTCGAATCCGATGGTCTACGGCACGTATGTCTCCGGTGACCTGAAATCAGCCGTAATCACGGTTGACTTTATCGACCGACTGATCGATTACGGCAAGGTCTATCCCCAGGTCAAGAAGGTCATCGAGAAGGCCAAGGGGCCGAATGTCACCATCAAGCTGGTCGGCCAGCCGATCCTGGCCGGAATGGTTCTTGATTACTTTCCCGAAACGCTCAAGATCGTTGGTCTGATTGTCGTTGCCATCGCCCTGATCCTGCTCTTTGCAAAAGGGACTCTGCGCGGCATGAGTCTTCCGCTCCTGTCGGCACTGATCTCCTGCATCTGGACCTTCGGCGTGATGAGGCTGATCAAGATCAACCTGGATCCGCTAGCCGTCGTCATCTGCTTCATTATTTGTGCCCGGGCCATTTCCCATGCGGTCCAGATCAATGCAGCGTTCAATGTGGAACGGGAGCAAGGAGGATTTGAACCCCGCGCCGCCGCCAGGATTGCCATTTCCAAACTTTTCAGGCCGGGTATGCTCGGCCTGGCGGTTGATTTCGGTGCGATGGCCGTTGTCGCCATGACCCCGATCCCGCTTTTGAAAAAGGCCGCGATCATTGGCGGTATCTGGATTGCAATCATGGTTGTCTGCACCGTTGTCATGGTGCCGGTGATTCTTTCCTGGTGCACGGCGCATCACGAAAAGAGGTTCTTTAAATGGAACGTCAATCCGATCATGAAGTGGCTGCTGCGGTGGTTCGGCGATCTGACCACGAACCGGGGAACAGCCACCGGCATCCTGGTGGTGGCGTTTGTCACCTTGGCAATATCCGGTTACTACGCCAAGAATATCAATATCGGCGATTCGAATCCGGGCTCACCGATTCTCTGGCCAAAATCCACGTACAACAAGGATGACGCAGCCATCAATTCGAAATTCCCCGGCAGTGACCGCATGTTTGTCGTGATATCCGGAAAACAGGAAAACGCGATGAAAGAACCTGAAGTTCTTGAAAACATAACCAGGTTTCAGCAGTACATTGAGGCCCAGCCGGAAATCGGAGCAACGGTTTCCCTGGCGGATATTATCCGTCCGGTCAACATGACCGTCCGGGAGGGAAATCCGCGCTTCTTCAGGCTTGGAGAAGATGCCAACGTCAACGGCGAATTGCTCTTCCTGGCCCTGACCGGTTCCGATCCGGGCGATATCGATCGCTTTACCGATGAAACCTTCAAGAACGGTTCCGTGCTGATGATGTTCCGGGATCATAAGGGTGACACCATTCGTCGCGCGGTACAGGCTATCAAGGATTATGCCGCCGCGAACCCGATGAAGAATGCCTCTTTCAGGCTCTGTGGCGGCATGATCGGTGTGCTGGCCGCAATCAACGAAGAGATCTTCTCCGGACAGATCCAGAGCATCGCTCTTTCCCTGCTGCTGTTGTTCCTGTTTTGCGCATTCGCCTATCGTTCGACCCAGGCCGGGCTCTTCTTTCTTCCGATGGTCCTGCTATCCAATGCCATAACATTCTGTTTCATGAACTGGTTCGACATCGGCCTCAACATCAATACCCTGCCGGTTGCGGCGCTGGGGATCGGCCTGGGAGGAGATTATGCTTTCTATATCACGGACAGGATCAGGGAGGGATACCATGAAACCGGGGATCTCAAGAAGAGTATCAACTTCGGCCTGATGACCGCCGGAAGGGGGGTCATGATTACGGCCGCCACCTTGGTTACCTCGGTAATTTTCTGGTACTTCTTTTCATCACTCCGTTTCCAGGCCGAAATGGGACTTCTGATCGCCGTTTGGATGGCGGTCTCCGCAATCAGCGCCCTGCTGCTGATCCCCTCGATGATTTATGTCTTCAAGCCTCGCTTTGTCGTCGGAATGGCATGCGAGTGCGAAGACCGGGGGGAGGTGATTGAAAACGAGCTGGATCCGTCAGTGGTTTCCGAGCGTGCCTAGCCGGTACTTACTGCAAGATTGTGATTATTTATTACTATGAGACACAGGGGAGGTATGTACATGATGAAATTTAGAATTCTGGCGGGACTAGTATCGTTACTATGCGCTTTTTCAGCAACTACGCCAGCCAAGGCGCATGCCGAGGACGCGCCTGAAGCACAGAGTCTCCCGGCGAGCGAGGCGCAACCTCTCCCATCCGGGGAAGAATTATCCGGCGGCTCCGCTGCTGAAGCGCGCTCCGGTGGCATTCTCAACGGTTTTGAGCTGAAAGGTTATCTTAGGAATTACATGAGTTTTAACCTCCACAATGTGCCGGAAACAAAAGGTGACGATTTCGGCAAAATGTCAATGAACCGGTTGACGCTGCTGACACAGTTGAGCGGTCCGGTCGGCCCGGCAAACTTCACCCTTATCGGCCGGTTTTCCCGGGAGCAGATGACCAGCTACCTGAGGGACCTGCAGGATTTAGCACGACAGACATCGAACAATGTGGACTTCAGTAGCAAGTACGACGAAAACGAGATCAGGGAACTCTACTTTGACATTCCGGTCGGCGAACGGATCAAGCTGCGGCTGGGCAAGCAGCAGGTTGTCTGGGGTGAAACCGACTTTTTCCAGGCCATGGATG
>CAIYZD010000809.1 GCA_903930585.1 uncultured Geobacteraceae bacterium
AAAGTTTATAGAGGCATTTGAATACTTCAAGCAGTTTCCTATTATCGCACCTTTTATGATGATTGCACAATACACAAACCAGATAAGTGGTCAAGTAGAATACGACTTCGGCTCTGTCGAGAACTTTCTCTTGAGAGTTAAAAAGCGAGAGGAAGGTAAACTTTAATCTCTGAGGGTAAATTCCCCGCCACTTGGGGCGATTCATGCATCAACTAAAGTTACAGATACCCCGCTGCTTGCGGCGGGGGTGATTCATTTAAATTTTTTGAGCATCCGAACCCCATCTTACACTGAAATATGACCTTCCCAATGGTGCCCAGATTTATCCGCATTGGTGGCGCTGATGCGGACTCGAACATGCTGTAAAACCGGTTTGTAATGTGTGGACTTTAAAAACATGCTTCAGTTTATAACCGCTTCATCGTGTCTGCGAGAAGCCTGGAACGCCATAAATAAGTTGGTAAGTGTGATCGTTACAGAATCGCCTCAATCCCCTTGCGGTAAATAACATTCAACAACATAAGCGCTGCACCGGCTGGTCGTTTTGATCCACGCCCTAATTGGCACCTCTAGTCTCCAGCACCGCCATAACGACCGCCGCCAACCATCACCGCAATACTCCCACCGCCAACCATAACGACATGAAACAATGAAGCCGGAGTCGCTCTGGCCGCAACGCGCAAAATTTGGTTTGCTTGCCGCCAGCGCAAAGACCACATCCAGGGAAACGACAAGAGGGCCGGTGAAAATCGGTCCTTTTTGTTGTCATTGCATCAGTTGTATTAATAAAAAATAATGATAAATAGTGAATATATCTCTGTTAAATCTGCCTGATATTGGATAGACTGTATTCAGGTAACTACTTGAATTAAGGAGATATATCATGAAAAAAACAAGCGCAAAGGCTCAGAAAAAAGACGTTAAAACCGTAGAGAATGTTAAACGTCGTCCAGCTAAACGTACCACCTCAAAACAGGTAAAAGTAGTTACAGCCGTTGAAGAAGTACTGGAAATAATCGAACAACCAGCAGAGCAGCCGCCAGTACAGCAAGCCGCCGATGCCGTAGCCATCATACCTCCATCGGAGTCAGATGTTCTCCAGGACAGCACCGACCAGGCAGAAGTTGCCATCATCGAATCCGCAGGAGTCACGAAATTACCTCTGGAACCTCAAACAACCGATACCGTTACAGTTACTATTCCCAAGGAATCCAAGGTATTAAGGGAACGCCTGGGACTCATCGGATACATCACTGAAACAGTCAAACTACCGTCAGCGCTGGAAATCCTTGGCAGCAAAGCCGAAGGTGTTGTGTTTGCAAAGCGGATCGCAGGGAATGATAGTGCAGAAATTGATAGGGTTCTTCTCCATGTGACCCTCGTCAGTGCGACTGGCAAGCGTTCTATCGTCTCATCCCGCAAGAGGGTTCCTCTGCCGGAATGGCAAACACTCACCGATGCCCTTACCGGCATGTCGATTACCTGGCGCGACAAAGATCTGAAACGGGCGGCAAAATGAAGACCATTCTGCCGCGCATATCCTCAGCACTACGCCGCCTTTGCTCAGCCGCAAGCACAAACCTTGGCTCGGATTGCTACGTCCACTCTGCAATCGCTCAAGAAATGCTTACCAGCCTGGGCGTGGCTTCAAAACTCGTTGTCGGATATGCCGCTTGGCGTGTCGGCAACCGTGACGGCGATGTAATCATACACGCCCCATTGCCGAACATGCCACCGCAACCGGGCGGAATTCCTTATCATGTATGGCTCGAAGTTGCTCATCATATAGTTGATTTCACCACGTACCAACTGCGCCAGAAAGCCCTTCAGATGGACAAACTTGATGGCGGCATCACAACAGTAACATGGTGCCCGGATTATCTGGCTGTTCCCAAAAAATCTGTGTCTCCACTTCAAGCCGTAATCCAATTGCGGGCAGGCATGTTTTTCTACCAACAGGATATGTCGATTGAAAATTTAATACTATCCGCTGCGCATCCACTTGATGCTGATGATGTCAACACTGCTTGGCTGTTATATCAGAACCAGGAATTATGCGTATTCGGCCCGAACAACATGCATCACGATGAACAATTTATCCGGGAAGATGCTGAATGGGGCTTGCGCGGTCATGATTGACCAATCAACTGGCAGCGTTCATTTTTAGCTGTTAAAAGACACGAGTACGAATTAGACTATTTC